>JALYQW010000111.1 GCA_030855635.1 Bacteroidota bacterium
CTCTCACTCGCCGATTTTTGCGAAATTTACCGCGACCATTTGCGTTATTATAAGCCGGATACCAAATAAACCCCTTGATATAAATTTACAGTATATGAATAAGAATTTCATAAAACAGGAAATTGAAAATCTGATCGAAGTCATTAACGAACAACAGGCATTAGTTCTTTCTTATACCGATAAAATTCCCCAAATTGAAATGGACATCCTGATGGCTAATATCAGGAAAGTATATGAGCGGTTGATGGAATTGAATATAACGGGACAGGATTCACAAATGGAATCGTTTGTTGCGACAGATGATAAAACCGCTTCAGAGCCTGTGAACAAACAACCCGTTGAAGCTACCATTGCAGTGCAACCTGATTCAAGCGCTGAAGAGGAGAAAGTTCCTGAAATTATTGCCGAAACCATTCCACTTCCTGAAACTCCCCCGCAGGAGACACCAGCGAATTTTCCTGAATTACCTGTTGCTCCACCCGTTGTTAATGAAGTAAGCGATGAACTGAATGATAATGTCGCTGAAGTTCCCTCATCTGAAAAAAGCAGCACTCCGGCTCCAATTCCAACTGCTGTAACCGAAGAGGTGGTTGAGGAAAAAGTTGTGCCGCAAGTTACCCTTTCAAAGGAACGCGTTAAGGAATTTTCAAAACCTGCAGGTAGAAATACCAACACGGCATCTTTATTTGATGATGCACCTACCATTGCAGATAAGTTCCAGGGATCACCAACTTTGTATGACAAAATTGCTGTAACGAAAGAAGACAAAAGTCTTGCCGGCCGCCTTCAGAAAAATCCGGTCAGCGATTTGAAAAAATCAATTGGCATTAACGAAAAATTTTCTTTTATTAATGAATTATTTGATGGTGATCTCGACAGCTATAATGCAGCAATCGAACTACTGAACAATTGCAAGAATCTAAATGATGCTTTTAATACACTTTCGAATGATCTGGTGCCCAAATATAATTGGAGTGATGAAGCCGATTCCTTTCAGCAATTAAAAAACCTGCTGGAACGTCGTTATATTTCTTAATCAGAACGAAGTTTCTTTAACCGCTGCCGAAAGGCTTTGTACATTAGTTTATGGTAATGAGCAGACAACTGTTTCGGAGATTTTTAAGTTTTGCCGCTCTTGTACTTTTTTCTACAAGTTTATTTGCGCAATACCCGCAAAAAACATTGAAGAAACTTGCTTCGCCCTCATTTCATGGAAGAGGTTATTATAAAAACGGTGATGGTATAGCTGCAGAATTCATCCGAAAAGAATTTATACGCATTGGATTGCAACCAGTGAAGGGTTCCTATTTTCAGACATTTAATTTTCCTGTTAATACCTTCCCGGGAAAAATGGATGTGAAAGTGGGCGATAAAAAACTCGTTGCCGGGAAAGATTATATTGTAAGCCCTGCTTGCCCAACTGTAAAAGGAGAATTTAATCTTATTAAGGCAACGGCTTCACAACAGCAATTTAATGTGGATGATTTTATTCTGATTGACAAATCAGGTCTTGATTCAGCAGGAATTGCTTTTATGGATTCCTTAGCCATGAATCCGCCCCATGTAAAAGGAGTGATTATTGCCGAGCCACAAAAATTAACGTGGAGTGTTTCAGGAAAAGTCAATGACCAGGTTTTTATAAGGATTTTGAAATCATCGATCCCTGAAAACAGTACGCGGATAAAACTTGATATTGAAAATAAATTTATACTGGCACATGAGGCCAATAATGTAATGGGATTTATTCCCGGTACGCAATTTCCCGATTCGTTCCTGGTTTTTACCGCACATTATGATCACTTGGGAAGAATGGGAAAGAAAGCCTTATTTGCAGGAGCCAATGATAATGCAAGCGGCACAGCCATGATCCTGGATATGGCACAGCATTTTATGCTTCCTGAAAACCGGCCTACGCTATCCGTTCTTTTTATCGCTTTCGCGGGAGAAGAGGCAGGTTTGATCGGTTCAAAATACTATACTGAAAATCCGCCATTACCTCTGAACAAAATCCGATTCCTTTTGAATCTTGATTTAATGGGTAACGGACAGGAAGGTGTGATGGTGGTGAATGGTGAAATTCATGAGCAAGAATACAACCTGATGAATACTATCAACACCGAAAAAAAGCTTGTTAAGGAAGTTGGTAAACGCGGTAAAGCAAAAAACAGTGATCATTATTGGTTTAGTGAAAGAGGCGTTCCGGCTTTTTTCCTTTATACACAAGGGGGCTCCAAAGCGTACCATGATATTTATGATGTTCCGGCTTCATTAAAGCTTGAAAAATATGAGGATGTGAAACAATTGCTCCTGGAATTTGTGAAGGAATTGACCCGTTGAAAAAATAGTGACCAGGTGAAATTTTCACCTGTGATGATGCAAATAAATTCAAAACTTTTATATTAACCAGAGTGAGTACACCAGTCAATATATTTAGCAGGGATATAGCAAAGGAACAACTTGATAAGAGTTGGCCTGAAGCAGTTAGTGAAGCTAAAAAGCGTTATCAGGAATCGTTCGACGATAATGTACGCCAGTTTTCCAACCTGGAAACAGCAAAGCGAAGAGCTGCATTTACCCGCTGGAAAGCTCTTGAAAATCTCGACCAGTACCTGATTCAATTCGAAGCGAATTTTATAAAAACAGGAGGAAAAGTTATTTGGGCACAGGATGCTGAAGAAGCCTGCAGCGAAATTATTAGTATCATCAACCGGTCGAATGCAACAAGTATTGTAAAATCGAAAACACTTACCGGTGAAGAAATTCACCTGGATGAAGCACTAAAGTTATCACAAAAATCATGGACGGAATCAGATCTTGGTCAGTTCATTTTGCAGCTTGCAGATGACAAACCAACGCACATGGTGATGCCTGCGATTCATAAAAGCAAAACGGATGTTCAAAAATTGTTTCATGAGCATTTGGGTGCTGTTGAGAAAGACGCAGCATCGCTTTCAAAAAAAGCATCTGTTAAAATTCGTGATGCTTATACAAAATCAACCATTGGTATTACCGGAGCGAACTTTTTAATTGCCGAACAAGGCGCGGTTGCTATTACTGAAAACGAAGGTAATGTGATGCTGGCTGCAGCAAAACCCAAAATACATATTGTTATTGCCGGAATTGATAAAGTAATTCCTTTGTTGTCGGACCTGCACGTATTATGGCCACTGCTTGCTAATTTCGGAACGGGCCAAAAACTGACAGCGTATAATTCAGTACTACAAGGACCAAAACGCAACGGCGAATCGGATGGTCCTGATGAAATGTATGTGGTGCTGATTGATAATGGCCGCTCAGCGGTTTTGGCACATGAAGTCCAGAGAAACATTCTCAGTTGCATTAAATGCGGAGCCTGTTTATACACCGACCCGGTTTACCAGGTAATTGGCGCAAAGCCCTACCGCTCTTCATGGATGGGACCTCCCGGCACTATAGTTCAGCCACTCATTAAAGGCATGAAGACGCATGAATTTTTCAACCAGCTTTCAACATTGAGCGCAGCCGATACCGAGGTGTGCCCGGTGAATATTAACTTCAACAAACTTATTCTGGAAAACCGCCGGCTGGCAGTTACACAACAGGTAACCAGCACTACAGAAAAATTATTTTATTTTTTGTGGAAACGCGCAATGCTGAAACGGGAGATTGTAAACTGGAAAAATTTCCGCACCCGAAATTTCGTCATGAACAATCTGTTTTTGAAATCAACAGATGACTTGCGCACGATGAAAGCTCCTGCTAAAGAATCTTTTAATGAAATTTGGAGAAAGCGGATGAGGGAATGAGGGAATTCAGGAATGGGAGAATGGGGGAATGGTGTTTAAAATTTGGTGTTATACTTTTTAATGTAGAACAGCAAAAATTTTTGAAGAAACGATACCGTTCTCACAAACTGTTTTTGCAATATAGGTGCCTGAAGTCAGTTCAGAAGTAGGAACAGCTGCAAATTTTGAATTCACATTATAGACGCTGATTAATTTTCCAAATGAGTCGTAAATCGAGATCTGAATTATGGAATGATCTGCACTTTTAACAAACAATTGATCGTTGGCCGGAACAGGAAAAAGGTGCACCGGTAATATCGCCGGAATTTCCTTTACGGGAAGATAAAGAGATTCATCAAAACGAATCAACCCACCCTGCAGTGTTCCGATCCACAGAATTCCCTGGTCGTCGGCAAGGATTGTATGCACGAAATTATCGGGCATCGGGGAATTCAAGGTATTGTAAACAAGAAAATTCTGACCGTCTCTTTTAATAATTCCTGAATCATTACTGCTCACCCAAATCGATTCATCGGGAGCAATGCTGATGGCGGTTAAACTATTGCTTGCTATAGATGAAGATGCTGTATTGAAAGTAAGAAATGAGAATCCGCCAATGTGTGCCGAAAGACCAGCAGCCGGTGTTGATAGCCAAAGCACTCCGGATGAATCTTCATCGAGACCGAGAATGGTGTTGTCAGGTAAATTTGAATTCCAGAGGGTGTACGAAATCCATGCTGTGTCATTGATGAGGGTAAGCCCACCATTGATAGTTCCTATAGCCACACTGTTATCCGACTTATCAACATAAATGGATCCGATGTTATTGGATCCTAAAACCGAATTGGATGTATTATAGAGGATCCAGTTGACATCATCAAAATAGGCAAGTCCGCCTATGGTTCCTACCCATTTATTATTTAAAGTATCAACAACCAGGCATCGTACAAAATCATCGGGCAAATCAGAATTTGATGTATTAAAAACGGTCCAGTTGGTACCATCAAATTTTGCCAGCCCGCCTAAAAAAGTTCCAATCCATAAATTATTTTGCTGATCAACCGCCAGGCTTCGGATGGAATTATCGGGTAATCCGGAATTTAGTGTCTGGTAAACAGTCCAGTTGATGTCATCAAATGCTGCGAGCCCATAATCAGTACCCACCCACTTCACTCCATTCTGATCAATTGCAATACACCTGACTGAATTTTCAGGAAGCGGTGAGTTCGTTGAATTATAAATGGTCCACCCGTTTTGGCCCATTCCAGCAAAAGGAATAATTAATCCAAACAGGATGAAAGTAAGAAGCTTGTTCATGCATCAAAGATAATCAATCCACTACCAGTCGCGTTGAACGTCTTTCATTTCCATTCCATACACTCACATGATATACACCACTGTGGAGGGCGGAAAGATCAAGCTCAATTGAATTTCCATCAGGTGCAACAAGTTTATTCAGGACTTCTTTTCCTAAAACATTTATCATAATCACGCGAACCTGGTTACCTGTTAAGCCATCGAGCAGGATAGCGGTACGGTCGCGGGCAGGATTCGGGGCGACTTCCATTGTAAAGGTGGATCCTGGTTGCAACCTGCAATTCATCGAAATATTTTTTGTGAGCGTACCCCGGTTACCGCAACTATTTTTTGCACTGCAGGTTATTTTGCCCGACGAATTACCAAAGTTTACAACAATTGAATTAGTGCCTTGTCCGGATACTATGTTACTGCCCGACGGAACAGTCCATGTATAAGTAGTGGCTCCGTACATTGTGGCAACATTAAATGCAACCCCGGTTTGTTGTGCACATACCGCTGCCGGACCATTGATTGCGGAAGGCTTTGCCGGTGCACTGTAAATATTTATACAACGCGAACTGCTCGTGCTGCATCCGTTGAAAGAAGTCACGCACACCTGTCCGGAAACAAACCCGGTATTGGTTGAAAATGTAATTGCTGTAGTTCCCTGTCCGGAAATATAAGTTGTTCCCGACGGCAATATCCAGTCATATGAAATAGCACCATTAACCGGTGCAATGGATAAATTCACCACCGCCTGGCAATGACCATATAATTCTCCTTGAATGTATCCCGGCGTTACAGCACTGCTTCTCGCCAGGCTTTTGCAACGCGATGCCGAAGTACCACAGGCATTTGTTGCAGTCACACAAACATTGCCATTATTGAAATTATTCGCGAATAAAATAGTTACACTGTTTGTTCCCTGGCCGGAAGTGATAGTTGAATTAGCCGGAGCACTCCAGGTATATGAAGTTGCACCTGAAACTGCCGCAATCGAATACGTGTAGGATTGTCCCCTGCAGGGAGTTGAAATTCCCTGTATCGCTGCAGGCGTGGCAGGAGCATTGGTGCAACCGCAATTTGTAACAGTAATCGTATTTGTTGCCGATGCATTGCATCCATTATTACTGTACGAATAAGTTATTGTATGTGTACCGGCACCTGCTGTTGCAGGATTAAATATACCCGATGAAACTCCGGGTCCTGAATATGTTCCGCCGGAAGGAGAACCACCGGTAAGGGTAAACGCAGCAACATTGCTGCAAACGGAAGAAAACGGAGCTAAGGTAACAACGGGAACAGTGTTTACGGTAATTGAAGAATTTGCAAATCCTGAGCAACCATTCGCGTTGGTATAACTGTAAGTAATGATGTGAGTACCCACTCCGGCGACAGAAGGATTAAATATTCCGGATGATACTCCCGCTCCTGAATAAATCCCACCCGAGGGTGATCCACCGGTAAGGGTATACGAAGTTGCATTACTGCACACAGGTTGAAAGGATGCGAGTGAAACAACAGGTGCGGCGTTTACGGTAATGGAAGAAGTTGCAGACCCTGAACAACCATTAGCATTGGTAAAATTGTAAGCGATGGTGTGTGTACCTGAACCGGCCACTGAGGGATTGAATGTTCCCGATGTAACACCGGTTCCGGAATAAGTTCCACCGGAAGGTGAACCACCGGTAAGCGTAAACGAAGTTGCATTACTGCAAACAGACTGGAAAGATGAAAGCGTTACAACAGGCGCCGTATTAACGGTGATGGTAGTTGTTGCCGATCCGTCACAACTTGCACCGCCCGAATAAAAATAAGTAATGGTATGTGTTCCTGCTCCGGCAGTTGATGGGTTGAAAACACCGCCGTTGACTCCAGTACCGGAATAACTTCCGCCGGAAGGCGAACCGCCGCTTAGCGTAAACGAAGTGGTGTTGGTACAAACAGCGTTAATTGGTGCTAAGGTCACAACAGGAGAGGTGCCAACGGTGATTGACTGTGTAGCTGTTGCCTGGCAACTATTAGAATTGGTATAAGTATAGGAAATTAAATGCGTACCGGTTCCTGCAACTGCAGGATCAAAGTTTCCATTAACAACACCTGTTCCGGTATACACTCCACCGGTCGGGCTTCCTTGTGTGAGAAGAAATGATGGTGAACTGTTGCACACGGAATTCAGTGGCGACATTGTTACCTGGGGTAGAGGGTTGACCTGTATGGCATAGGTTTGTGCTGCACTACAGCCAGCCGCACTGGTTCCGGTAACGGTGTAAGTTATAGTAGTAACAGGACTAGCAGAAACCACTGCGCCACTGGTTGTATTCAGCGCTGTACCTGGAGACCATGAATATGCGGAGGCTCCTGATGCGGTAAGCACCGTTGATGCACCGTTGCAAATCACATTGGTACCGGAGACCTGCACTACCGGAATTGGATTCACTGTTACCTGTGCTGATGCAGAACCTGTGCATCCGTTAATGGAATTGGTTGCAATCAGCGAATAGGTTGTAGTAACAGTTGGTGATACAACAGGATTCGCCACTGTTGAAGTAAATCCTGCTGGAGAGGATGTCCATGAATAATTTATTTGTGTAGGCACCAAATTATTCAGTATCAATGACCAGGAATTGATTGTTCCCACATCCGCATTAGCCAGGTCGGTTACTTTTAGTTGCCATGTGCCATTTGCATTTCCTGTAAGCAGATTAAAAGAAGCTTCAGGAATATATGAGCCAGCAAAAGGTGCCGCACCACTTGCTATAGGTGTAGCAGCACTCATGCTAAAAACTGTATTGTTATAATTATCACCACTTCCTCCGCGACGGTTGCTTAAGTTGATCGTATTCCCGGAAGGAGAAATTAATGCCAGTACAATATCACCGTCATAAGTGTGTGTTATGTTCACCCGAACGGATACTATGGCACCATTTGAAAGAGTAGCAGGGTTTATTCCGGAGACTGTTATTGGCGATACCACACCTGCAGAATTATTATCAGGAATCGCATAAACTGTATTGTTGGAGAATGTCGTTTGTACAGTACCGTTAGCAGGTGCAGTAACTGAAGAATTCAAGATGGTGCTTTGACCTGAGCAGAGTGAATTGGTTACAGGGGTCACCGTTACAGGCATTGTTTGAACGGTAATTGATATTGGTGCCGATGATGCAGGACATGCAGATCCTATGTCTGTTGTTACTGTATAAGTTCCGGCAGCATTCACCGTGATTGACTGGGTGGTGGCACCGTTTGACCAAAGATAACTCGGGGCAGGACTTGATGTTAGTGTTACAGAACTTCCGGGACACAAGGCTGTTGAGCCATTAGCAGTGATAACAGGAACTGTTCCTGCCTGCTTGGTCAGTGTATAAGGAACCACCAGCACATTATTCGTTTCATCTTCTTCCAGGAAATAATTGTTAGGATCCAGTTGCACTACCAAAAAATATTGTCCGTTACAGGTTCCGGGGGGAATAGTGATGTACATCCCATCAAGGTACTGGTAATAAATATCGGTGAACCCGGATGAGATTCCCTGAACGGTAGGAGAGCAATTGTATGCGCCGCCACCTAATCCATAATTTGGGAAACTACTGTTGGTTAAAGTAGCACCTGTACTGTCAACGCAATGCCCGTTGTATGTTGAGCAGGAACCGTAATCCATCAGGCAAAATGCAAGCTTGGCGCCATTGCCAACAATGGGCCAGTTCAATGGATTGGGGTCGGATGTTTGCGTACGAAGTGAATGAACTCCCCAGTTATCCACATGCATGTGACCGTGTGTCGGGTGATAGGTCATTGAACCTGCATCACGATCAGTGTAGTTCATAACCGCTCCGTTTTTTTGATATACACGTTGCTTTATCAGCTGGCGTGGTGGCAAACCCGTACTCGGACATGTAGCAGGAGCAGTTCCTGTTATGGTATCGGTTCCGCAGATGTAGGTATTGGTTGTGCGTATTTCAAGCGGACCGTGTCCTATATTAGGAGAAGAAACTGAAACCCGAAGCCTGCCGTTTTCAACACCGTTTCCTGTTTGTGAATATTCAATAATTCCATTGTTTCCTGATACAAGCAATGGTGGTCTTGCAACAATTATGTCGGGTAATAAATTACAATTAGTAGCACCGGGAGTTTCACAAACACAACTTGTTGCATTTGTAGTTGAACACTGTGCGGAAGCAAAATTTGTAACGATTGATAACAGTCCGATAAAGAGTAACAATTTTTTCATAGCAGGAAGTCAGATAAGTGAATGCGTGAGTTAGGCAAAATCAAATATAGTATTAAAAACGTATGTTATCAAAAAAGCTGCATCGATAAACGGCGCAGCTCTTTCTGGTTAGATAGAAAACATTTTATTCCAGGACCAGCCGGGACCTGGTAACAGTACCATTATTATGGTTAATAACCATATAGATTCCCCTACTGTAAGAAGCCAGATCAAGTGTTATAATATTTTGACCTTCAATTGTTTCTATAGGCTGAGTCAGCACAATTCTTCCTGTTATATCCAGAAGTTGAAGCAATGTTTCTCCGGCAACGGGACTATCAAAAATTACGTTAACATAGTCGGTTGCAGGATTAGGAGCGATATTTAAACCAGGAATGGTTGAAGTTTCTTCACCTAAACGGCAATTAAAGGCAACATCGTAAGTAGACGTTCCGCGGTTACCGCAAACATTTTTTGCCGTACATCCTATTTTTCCTGCTAAAGAGCCAAAGTTTACCACTATTGAAGTAGTACCCTGACCGGAAACAATAGAGGAACCGGAAGGCACACTCCATGTATATGTTGTAGCTCCATAAACCGGTTGTACGGAATAAGTCACACCAGTTTGGTTTACGCACGCAGTTGCAGGTCCGGTAATAACCGGTTTTGGAGGGCCGGCATACACCCATGCGCAACGGGAAGTGCTATTAGTGCATCCATTGAAAGAAGTAACACAAACCAGACCCGAAACAAATCCCACATTTGTTGAAAATGAAATAGCATTGGTGCCCTGGCCAGAAATATATGTGGTTCCTGACGGAAGCGTCCAGTTATAAGAAAGAGCACCCGCGACAGCATTCACCGACAGGTTAACTACTGTTTGACAATTTCCAAAAAATTGTCCCTGGATATTTCCCGGTGTGCGGGAAACAATTTTTGTAAGCGTTTTACATTTGGCAGGAGCACTGCCACAAACATTCGATGCCACAACACACAAACTTCCTGAAGAGTAATTGGCTCCAATGGCCAGCATAATAGAATTGGTCCCCTGTCCTGAAATAATTGTGGTATTGGCAGGAGCAGTCCAGGTATAGTTAGAAACATATGTCTGGTTGGTTACATAATAATTGATTGTGGTACCCGGACAAGGAGAAGCGGTTCCATAAATATTTCCAGGTTTGCCCGGTACATTACAATTGCAATTGTTAACGGTTATGGTTGATGTGGCATCGGCAGAACATCCACCACTGCTGTAGGTATAAGTGATGGTATGGGTACCAACACCTGCAGTGGATGGTGAAAAATTACCACCGCTTACCCCGGTTCCTGAATAAATTCCTCCTGAAGGTGATCCGCCGGTGAGTGGAAATGACGCTGAGTTATGACAAACTGCAGAGTAAGAACTTAATGTGACATTTGGCAAAACCCCTACATTAACGGTAATTGATTGCGCTTTGGTGCAACCTGCAGCGTTAGTACCGGTCACTGTATACGTTGTTGTTGAAGCCGGATTAGCACTTACGCTCGAACCGGTAGTTGTACTCAGTCCGGCTGCAGGCGACCACGAATAGGAAACAGCACCTGTTGCAGTTAATGTTGTTGATGCACCATTACAAATAGAAGTATTACCGGAAACACCCACATTCGGGATGTTGTAGATGGAAAATGTTGCAGGCACCCTGTTACTTACACATACCAAATTGGGCGTTGATATTTCCCAATCATAAAAGAAGTAATAAAATGCTGTTCCTGCTGAAGAGCTTTTAATGGACAAATAATTGGGAATGGCATACGGATAAACCACGCCTCCATTATTTCTGTAAAGACTGGCACTTCCGGAACGGGTGAGCCTCAAATCGGAGCCTGCTGTAATTGGCCAGTTTAATGTGATACGGCTTTCACCTGCAGGAATGCTTGCCACCTGACTGTTCAGTAAGGCTCCGGTTGAATTTCGTAGCTCTACAGTAGTGCTGGTTGCGCTTTGAGCATATACTTTAACAGAAACCAGAGTAAAATTTTGAATGGCATCAAAAATCAGGTATTGTGCACTGGTAAAAAATCCTCCGGAGCCTATTGTATTTGCATTTGGAGTTGCGTATCCTGAATACCCGGATACTGAAGTTGTAGCTTCAGCGTAATAGGAAGTAGTGGTATTAATAACGGGGGTATTAAATACCGTTCCTGTTCCTAGTGATGCTCCGCCTGATGAATTAGCATACCAGTTAATGGTCGCACCGGATGCTGTGGCGGAAATTGCACCGGAGCCGGGTCCACAGTTGGATGTTCCCGTTGTAACTGGTACTGCACCTGTGAATGTTACAGCATACGGTGAGGATGTGGCAACACCACAGGTATTTGTTACAGAAACTGTGTAATTCCCTGTTGATGTAACATTAATGCTTTGAGTGGTTGCGCCTGTAGACCAAAGATATGTATACCCGGTACCGCTATTGGCAGTTAGAGCAACAGAAGTGCCGATGCAAACAGGCCCCTGCACATTTGAAGTGATGGTTGCACTTCCACTGACTACCTGTTGCGTTAATGTATAAGGAACTACAAGCAAATTGTTGTCCTCGTTTTCTTCAAGGAAATAATTATTGGGATCCAACTGTACAACAATGTAATATTGTCCATTGCAGGTGCCGGGAGGAATGGTAATGTACATACCATCCAGGTACTGATAGTAAATGTCGGTGTATCCGGAAGAAATTCCCTGTACACTGGGTGAACAGTTGTAAGACCCACCTCCTAAACCATAATTCGGGAAATTACCGTTTAGTAGCGTTGCACCGGTACTGTCAACACAATGACCTCCGTAAGTTGAACAAGAACCATAATCCATCAGGCAAAAAGCAAGCTTTGAGCCGCTGCCCACAATTGGCCAGTTAAGTGGATTTGGATCTGAAGTCATGGTGCGGAGGGTGTGCACGCCCCAGTCATCCACATGCATGTGACCATGTGTGGGATGATAGGTCATAGACCCTGCATCGCGATCATAATAGCTCATGACATTACCGTTTTTTTGATACACTCTTTGTGTAACCAATTGGCGTGGAGGCAATCCAGTGGTAGGACAGGTGGCAGGAGCAGTTCCTACAATAGTATCAGTGCCACATATATAGCGATTGGTAGTCCTTACTTCAAGCGGACCGTGGCCAATATTGGGGGATGAAACCGAAACCCGCAACCTGCCATTTTCAACACCATTTCCGGATTGTGAATATTCAATAATCCCATTATTTCCTGAGACCAGCAGCGGGGGCCTGGCCACAATAATATCAGGCAAAAGATCACAATTGGTGGATCCGGGAGTTTCGCAGGCACAGCTGGTTGCGTTGGTGGTGCTACACTGTGCGGATGATACAAGTGGTAAAGCTGATAAAGCCAGGGCAAAGAGTATTATTCGTTTCATAGGTTTTGTTATTTATTTTTTGAGGTACAGGTAAAAACGAAAAGCTGCAGCCGGATTACGAAATTAACCCGTTATCAGGCAAATTAGCTAAAAAATTACGTGAATGTAAGATTTTCCGGGGTAAACGGCAGATTGACCCACGCAATAAAAAAGGTCAAATTTCAAACAGCTGTTGAAATTTCCCCCTTAAACATTGTTTTACCGGAAACCGATTAAATAAATTAAGATAGGTTTGAGAAAATTATTCGGATAAAAGTTTATCCATAAAAAGTGTAAAGTCATCCTTGAACTTTTCATATTCCACGCCTGTGGCAGCACCTGAAAATCCGGCATGTACTTTTCTGACGCGATGATTTTTATCCAGAAAAATGGTGGTAGGAAAACCGGCAAAATTTTCAAGACCGGGTAAAACAGATTTAATTTTATCGCGGTTAGCAGCAATCAATAACGTGTAGTTTATTTTCAATCGGTCGCGAAATCGTTTTACGTTGCCTGATGCACGGTTAAAATCATCGGTTTTTTCAAACGACAATCCAATAATTTCAAATCCCTTCTGGGAGTTGTTGTCATAATAAGGTGCAAGAAATGCGGATTCATCAAGGCAGTTCGGACACCATGATCCAAGTATCTGGATCACGATCACTTTATTTTTGAAACGCTCATCACTTAACGACACAATGTTACTATCAACATCAGGCAACGTAAACTGAAACCCCGTTTTACCTTCATTATATTTTGTTACCGAGTAAGCATCCGGTAACGAAGCTTGTTCATTTCTGTATCCTGAAAATAATGTCTGACGGTATGTTCCTGAATAAAAAACACCCTGTAGTGAGGTTCCAGTAACACGGGCTTTAAAAAGATATACGAATACACCATCGAAAGTAGAGAGAAAAAGACTATCATTATCAACAACACCTTCCAGGTAACGGTAGTCACCGCTGGTAGTCAAAAATGTACCAGTAACCTGGGTGCCCCGTTGTTCAAAAACACCAATTGCATTGGAACTGTCTTTCGTGCCCGGTGAAAATTGAACCGACCACCGTCCAGTTACATCGGTTCCGGGAGACAATGATTTAACCGGGAAGCGCGGAGCAGCGCCGGCAACTGCAAGCATAGGAATGGCGGAATGCGTTACTCTTGTTAGGTTAATAAAATTACCTTCAAGATGAGTGGCATCAATAATTTTCAAACGAAGCTCTGATTCATAAACCGGGAAGCGGGCAATCAGGGAATCATCTGTTACGGTTACTTCATCAAGCAACATGCGTTCCGCACCATTAATAACGGTTAAGGTATACGTGTTATTGACTTGAGTTACTTCCAGTTGAAACGGTAACTCGCCACCGGGGGTTAGTAAAACAGCTCTCCAGAGGCCGGTGGTGAGAAGTAATGTTGAAAGAAATGTCATAATGATGAATAATTCTGTCAGTTTCTGATGTTGCTCCTGCCCGACATTACAAATCCGATTTTTTTCCCGAATCCGGGGAGATTTTCCGCTTTAATAAGATAATTTCCTGCACCATAATATGTAAGGGTATCGGTGGAAGCATAGTAGGCATTGCTAACCCGTTTAATGATGACAATACTATCAGTTTTTTCTCCGGTAAATGCAGCGTACACAAATTTTATGGTGGCTGAAGAATCATTTGCCGTATAATGGAAGATCCGTGAATTACCATTCACAACACTGTCTTTTTTAAAAGCCTGATTCATGGAAGGCTGATTAGAGATTGTTTCAGTAAAAGGAACCAGTTCATTTTCCCAATCAGGTTTTTCTATAAAAAGTTCTTCCGCCTTACCTTTATGATCAAGATTTTTTGTCAACGTGGATTTTGAATCTTCCAACAGTTTAATTTCCGAATCAAAATAATTACGGATGTCATCAAGTGCTGAAATTTTTTTTACATCCTGCCGACTTTCACATCCTGTGAAAACAGAAAAATAGACAACAGAAAACAACAACATTAAATTTTTCATTGGTTATTCTTACTTGCTTTTGTGGCCTTGTCAATATAGCTCAAAGCATTTTGTTCATCACCCAAGATACGATAAGTAATTCCAATATTGTATAAAACCTTGGAATTTTGCGGTTCCGCTTTTTCTACCTGCTGGAAGCATTTCAGGGCATTGGTATAATCGCCCATAGCCGCGTAGCTGTTGCCCAGGTTTAAAAGAGCATCAATATAACCGGGTTTGCTTTTAAGTGACTCCAGGTATTGCGCTACTGCACCGGCAAAATTCCCTGCTTTGGCCAACGCATTACCCTTGTTATAATAAGCCTGGTAAAAATCATTTTTCAGCCGGATGGCCTGGTCAAAATTCACCAGTGCGCTATCGATGGAACCTTTTTCGGTAAGATATAAACCGCGATTGTTATATGCTTCGGCATTAGTGGGATCGATGCTCAGTGCTCTGGTAAAATCAGCCACCGCCTGGTCATATTTTTTCCCAATGCCATAAGCGAGGCCTGCAGAAATATAAAAATCAGCATCTTTAAAATCTTTAAAAGAGCGCGCTTTTTCAAATGCTGCAATAGCAGCGGGACCATTGTTTTTTTCTTTGTATGCAATTCCAAGGTGATTCCATGCTTCAGCATAATTTGGAAGTATGGCCACACCTTTTTCAAGTTCAGCAATGCTTTTATCGAGGTAGTTGTTTTTTAATGTGGCATCATCTTCCTTTAATGCTTTTTCGATGAGTAAAGCACTTCCATACGCATAACGTATACGCGCACTGTTAGGCGCTGTTTTAACATCTTTTGAAAGTAATAGTAAATTATTTTTCCAGTCGGCATTTCTGCTAATGGTTTTTGCTGAAAAAAGTACCAATACTATTAGAAACAGCGAGCTGACGAAAGGCTTTTCCTTTAGATAACCGGGTAGATTGAAATTGGGACTGACCTTCAGCATGCCGGCATATTTAAGTATGAAAAAAGTAAGCGCGATGGCAAATCCAACGGAGGGCATGTATAAAAACCGTTCGGCCATAGTAGATTCAATAAGAAAAAGAACATTCGCCACCAATGCAATAGTTCCAAAAAAGAAAAGTAAACCAAACGACAGCGGATCTTTTTTTGCAATTCCTGCAAAAGCACGCCATACCAGAAATACACAAATTGCTGTTGCAATCAGTGCTGTGGCTGATCCAAATGACACAACCGGTACCTGGTTAAACGAATAATCGAAACTTAAAGGATGCGGAATGAACAACAGGTAGATATACTTTCCCATTATCGCGATAGCCGATGCAAGCTGATCGGCATAGTTTTGAGCTCCCAGTATGGAGTTATTAATCAGTTGCTTTTCGGCAGTTCCCGTTAAGGCTCCCAGCACACTGATGCGTATTACTAAATACAATGCCGTTACTCCAATGAAAACAGCGCTTGTTTTAAAATTTGATTTTAGGTCGACATCAGAAAAAAACCAAATGAAAAGAGGAATAATAGCAACAAGTGTAATGGCGTTTTCTTTGGATAAATAAGCAAGAAAAAACGCCGCGGCGGATCCGGCCAAATACAGAAGCTTTTTAGAGAGTAACCATTTATGAAGCCAAAACAAAGTAAGGAGTGAGAACAACAGGCAAAGGATTTCATCACGACTTTTAATATTGGCAACCACTTCTGTATGCAATGGGTGTGCGATAAATAAAAGTGTAGCAAAAAGTGGTAACAGCAGCGAATAATTGCGAAACATGGATGCAAAAAGATACAGCATTAATAATCCCGTGAGGGAGTAAAGAATCACATTGATCCAATGTCCCGGTGCAGGGTTATCAGGAGCCAGCTCCCATTCTATGGCAAACATAGCTACGGAAAGCGGGCGATATAAACCTTCACTCCGTTCCCAGAAACCGGCACGATACGAAGTAGTGAATATTTCAGGAATGGCTGATACACCCTTTTTTGTAATTTTGTTATTGGAGATAACAGTGCCATCATCAACAGTATATTCATGATTGAGTGTGTTGGCATACAGCAAAAATGCAAACAATGCGCAGATCCATGCGGCATAAGAAACAGCACGTTTATGCATTAACGAGTCAACTGTTTTTACAGCCGGGGTGACAACAGGGGGAGAAACAGCAGGTTTTTTAGCCGGTTTTTTCATAGGTATTGAAGGGCATAAACTTACTAAAAAAATTGAACCGGATACTATTGCTTCTTTGAATAGAAATAGGAAATGCCACTTGCTTCGTCATCATAAGTAATCACTTCCCGCTCTTTGTTTTCGGCAAAATAACTCATCAGCCCGAAATCACCTGAACACATACTGGCATGCAGCCAAAGGAGGGCGAGAAATAACACTTTGAATCCGGGAGGGACAAAGCAACTCAGTAATAGCATCATCAAGCTGATTATCAAAAATGGGGTGAGTGCAATAAAATGAAATGCCTTTCTGTTGGTGATAAACTGATCGGCAACGGCCATGAAATACAATTTTTTCCAGTTGGCTTTGTAGCTGACTTTTCGCGCTCCTTCAATACGGTACGCCCAACCATGAAGCAATTCGTGAATTGGAGCTAACAGTACAGATGCGGGAATAGCAAATGCCGACCAGGAAAATACTGCAGTGAGCTGCAACTTGTTTGATGCAAGATAAAAAATACAGACGGACAGCCATATTAAAAAAAACAATAAGGTTAGAAATAAAAATGCCAGCGTCACCATATTGCGTCTGAACAGGTACGATTTTACGAAAGGAATTAATTCCTGGTGATTAAGCGCCGCATCCTGTTGGAATCCTGCTTCCAGCAAAACTATTCGGGTTGATTTCATAAAAAATACCTGATTTTAACAATAGGACACTATCCAATTCTGTTATCCCTGCCACTCTTCTTTTATCTCAAATCAATCGAAATCAAATTTTTCAACAAAAGTCGCCTGATAGCGGTTTCCTGAATTGCGGATGAGTACCCTATTCAATTCTCCTGCTTTGCGGGTGCCAAGTAATTTTTGCTTGCCACTTTTCATTTGAATTAACAGCGCAAATTCGCTACCCGGGAAATGTGATTCATCATATTTATTAGAAAACCGCCAGGTAATGCCTACGTCTTTCATATCGAGAATGAAAACTTCCTTTACATTTTCCCACAAGATCATCTGGTAATTTTTCCCGAAAGGAAACCACCGGTAAAAAATACCCTCTTCCGTGATGATGGTATCCAGTCGGATGACAAAAAACGCAAGCAACAATGGGGTTGGAATCAGCAATGTCAGGCCAATGAGCATCCAGCTGTTTTGTTGTTTCGATCCCCAGAGATTGTCGGCAAGCACTTCTTCCAGTATCATGTAGATAAGTATTCCTTCAATAAGGATTAGAATCGATAAAAGTGTCAGGTTTTTGTATTGCTGTCGCTCGTAAAAATGCTGGTAAGTTTTCTTAAATGTATTCTTAGATCTCATTCTGAAGCGATAGGGGGTGTACGAAAGTAGGAAATTCTCCTAATTTTGCTATTAAACAATTGATGAATGTCATAAATAACCTGACCAAATGGAACAAATCACGTGGCAAGATTTTGAAAAAGTTGATATACGTACCGGCACTATCACGGCGGCTGAACTTTTTCCGGAAGCAAAAAAGGCAGCTTATAGGCTTACTATAGATTTCGGTGAACTTGGAGTGCGCAAGTCATCTGCCCAGGTAGCTACACTTTATCAACCCCACGACCTGGTTGGCAGGCAGGTGATTGCAGTCATCAATTTTCCGGTGAAGCAGGTGGCTAACTTTATATCGGAATGTTTGGTGCTGGGTGCTGTTCAAAACGATGGCAGTGTTGTGTTGCTGCAAACCGAACGCATGATGGCCAATGGCGTTAAAATTTCATAATATCTACGATGATTCCATACAACAGGGATTTAAGAAAGGCATTTCTTAAAAACGCCGGCGAAGAAAAGGCCACTCCCATGAAAAAATACATGCGGGATCAATTTGATTTTTTTGGTTTACCGTCAAAGGAAAGAAGAGAAATTAGTAAGGATTACATTAAATCAAGACCGTTACCAGATGGCGGGGAAATGAAAGAAATTGTCATGGAATTATGGACGTTACCGGAGCGCGAATTTCAATATTTTGGGATGGAATTATTTATGAAGTTAAATAAGAAGTGGAGTGACAAAGACCATGTTTTAATAGAAGAGCTTATTGTGAATAAATCGTGGTGGGATACCGTTGATTTTCTTGCAAGCAACATAGCAGGCGACTATTTTAAAAAATTTCCCGCCCAGGTGGAGCAAGTAACCGGTAAATGGAATCAATCCAAAAATATTTGGTTGCAGCGCACCAGTCTTTTATTCCAGTTGAAGTATAAAAAACAAACCGACTTTATTTTATTGACCCGGTATATTGAACAGCTTTCCGGTTCCAAAGAGTTTTTTATTCAAAAAGCTATTGGATGGATCCTAAGGGAATATTCAAAAACCCAACCTTCAACGGTGAAAAGGTTTTTAAAAGAACATTCATTGGCACCGCTCAGCAAACGGGAGGCAATTAAGGTGATGGCGAAAGGTGAGGTATAGTGTGCCTATTGCAAAGGCGATAATGTTACTTGCTATTAATCAATCCAATACGTTCTTTCAGGAAATTGAAATCTACAGGCTTGGTAATAAAATCATCTGCACCATATCCCATAGCAGTTTTATGGTTGGCTTCATCTCCATAAGCAGTTACCATGATCACTTTAAGATCAGGAAAATCGGTTTTAATAAGCCGCAATAATTCCAGCCCGTTCATGCCAGGCATATTAATATCGGAGAGCACCAGCACCACATCAAATGGTTTAAGTGATTTCAGGTAGTTCAAGGCGTTTTCGGCAGTAAATGCAAAATGAAAATTGAAAGTGCCTTCACGTAATTCTTTGCGGAAACGCTGGCGGAACAAAAGTTCCACATCCTGTTCATCGTCAACTATTAATACTTTCAGGCCTGACATGAGCTTTAAGTCTTGAATTATCTGTTACAATAGTAGGCAATTTAGCCGGAATTAAAAAATTCGCTTCAGCCAGCTGGTTTTGCTTCCTTTTATTACAACTTTTTAGCCGATACAAATAAATATTGCAACTCTGTTACAAATACACTTGAACGCAAAATTTATCGTTTATAAAAATTCATTTCATCCATGTAACTATATACTGATTCGGGTAACATATACCGTACATCTTTTTTATCGTAAACCGCTTTACGGATGAATGTAGAGGAGAGTTGCATCAGGGGCGCTTCCACTATTTTTACTTTAGGATGATCTTTTAGTTCACCACCATCGTTTCCAGGCCTCGGATAAATATAAATTTCATGATGCTCAATAATCTGCTCCCAGTTTTTCCACTTTTTAAAGGTATCAAGATTATCACTCCCCATAATTAAAACAAAACTGTTATCGGGATATTGCTCCTGCAAGTGTACTAACGTATTGATCGTATACGAAGGTTTGGGCAAATGGAATTCAACTTTTGATGCTTTGAGTTTACGGTAATCAGCGATGCCAATACGAACCATTTCAAACCGGTGATGATCCTGCAACAGCGATCCGGCCAGTTTGAGCGGATTGTGAGGTGAGACTACCATCCATACCTGGTTGAGGTCGGTATATTCCGCCATATATTGTGCAATAACAAGGTGGCCGTTATGGATGGGATTAAATGAACCGAAGAAGAGACCTATTTTCACAGGGAGATAATTGAATAAATGATACAACAAAGTTAATCAAACTCCCTGAAAGCAACTACTATTTACGACTAAGTACAATAGGTGACATTCCAGCCGGATTATTTTTTCCTCAGCTATTGCATATCGGATGCATAAGGGATAAGGAAGATAAATCGAAAGCATTTAAAGAAACGTACCAGGTTGCTTACAAACCCAGGAATTCTACCACCAGTTTTTCAGCTTCTTCTTTTGCTTCGGCCAAATCCATATTGATAATCACTTTTGAAAAACGGGTACTGTAGGTCAGTTCGTGTTCGGCTTTATGAATGCGGTTCTCCAGTGTTTCGGAAGTTTCAGAAGCTCGGGCAACTAATCGTTTTCGCAAGTCTGCAATGGCAGGTGGTCGCACAAATACATCGAGCAGGTTGTTAGTATACCTTCCTTTTATATGAATACCACCCTCTACATCCACATCAAAAATGGCTATTTTACCCATAGATGCAATACGATCGACTTCTGCCCGCAACGTACCATAGTAGCCATTTTCATACACCTCTTCCCATTCCAGGAATTCATCATTCCTGATGCGGGTATGAAATTCTTCAACAGAAATGAAATAATAATCCTTTCCATGTTCTTCACCTTTTCGCTTAATTCGTGTGGTTGCAGAAACCGAAAAACTCAATACCGGATATTTGTGAAGCAGGTGGCGTACAATACTTGTTTTACCACTACCGGAAGGACCACAGAAGAGAATGAGTTTGGTTTCCATTTTAAAATAATATTATGGTGTGGGAGGGGCCGGCTTGCGAAAGCTGAAGGACAAAATGTTATTTCTTAAATAATATTTGCAGCCTGTTCCTTCATTTTTTCCAGTTCGTCTTTCATCTGCACCACATGCCGCTGAATGATAGCATCGTTAGCTTTGGAGCCTATGGTATTAATTTCGCGCCCGATTTCCTGAAGGATGAAACCAATTTTTTTACCATTTGAATCCGCTTCTTTTAACGTGTCGGTGAAAAAAGTCAGATGTGAAAGCAACCTTACTTTTTCTTCAGTAATATCTATTTTTTCAATGTAATAAATCAGCTCCTGTTCAAAACGGTTTTTGTCAATCTGGTTAGATTCACTTACTTCTTCCAGGCCTTTATTCAGCCTGCCTTTGATGGATTTTAGCCTTCCGGGTTCAATTTTCTCAATTTTTTTCAGATGGACTCTGATGGCAGAAACTCTTCCTTCAAAATCTTTATGCAGTACTTTTCCTTCTTTAATACGAAAGTCGTTGAAGGCAGCCAATGCCTTCCGCGAAAGCGTTTCAATGACTTTCCACTCTTTGGCATCCGCTTCCGTTTTTTCAATGTTCAATACGTTCGGCAAACGCATTATAATATTCAGGTAATCAGCGGAGGTGAGTTTCAGATCTTTTTTCAGATCATTAAAATCTTCGTAATACTGTTTGATCACATCCTTGTTAAAAGCGCTATTGCGGGAACCGGGAGCCTGTTCAATGGTAACTATAAAATCCACTTTTCCACGCTCAACGGCTTTGGTAATTTCATTTCTAAGCTCCAGGTCCTTGTCTTTATAAACCGAAGGAACCCGTAAATTCAGTTCAAGAAATTTGCTGTTGAGCGACTTTACTTCAACAGTAATTAAATTGCTTCCTGCGCTGCCAGTGGCTTTACCGAAGCCGGTCATGGACCTGATCATATTGGTTTAGGTTTTAACTAAGGAGTGCAAAGATAACAAGATGTGGTAAGAAACAAGAGTTGAATGCAAAGGTTGAAAGAAGCAGATATGTCAGGTCAGACCCGGGTTGATGAAGCCATTTTGCCTGAAGTAACCAGCCATACTCCCAGGAAGATAAGTACTGCTGCAATCAGGTGCATCAAATTGAGATGATCCTTGCCCAGGAAGATTGCAAACATCGTTGCAAAAAGTGGTTGCAGGTAAATATAAACGCTAACAGATGACGGGCTCAGGTTTTTTAATGCATATACATTCAGGATATAGGCCAGCGAAGTAACTCCAATCACCACATAAATTGTGGCCAGCCAGATTTCTGTTGTAAATGTTTCCCATTTGATTTCAGTAAACTCGGAATATCCGAATGGTAAAACAAGAATACTTCCGAAAAGAAATATCCATTTCATCACGGTAAGGGTATTGTATTTTTGCATCAGGGGCTTAACTATAATCAGGAAGACAGCAAATGAAAGTGAATTGATCAATATAAACACATCACCAAGTACTGATGCGTCATGAATCGAAAATTTCTTTCCCCAAACCAGTAACAGCGTGGCACCTGTAATGCCAATCAGGATGCCGGTAATTTTTCGCATGGTAATAGCTTCGCGAATTAAAAGACTGGCAGCAATCAGCACCATAATAGGATTGGTAGTCATCATGAGTGATGCATTGATGGGAGTTGTAAGATCAAGCCCTTTGAAAAAAAGCAACTGGTTAATGGCAACACCAAATAAAGCGCAAAAAAACAACCTCACCAGGTCGCGGTGTTCCACTTTTTTATCGCGGATAAACAGTCCAATCAGCCAGAAAATCGAGGCACTCACCAGCACACGGATGACAATAAACCCAAAAGGTTTAATAAAGTCAGGCATCACCTCTTTAGCGATACTATAGTTCGCACCATAGATGAGATTGGCAGAAAGAACTGCTAAATGAGCAAGGAGTTTTTTGTTTTGCACAAGAAAATTAAAATGCGAAGGTAGGAAATGAAAATCGCGGATGTGAATAGCGTGATGAGTCGGATAAGTTACATGTGCATTGCTTTTTTAACAGCTGTAATATTCTTAGGCGAGTTCCCGATAAAAATTTCCTTACCAATGATAAAAACCGGCCGTTTTAAAAAAGTATATTCTTTAAGAATATAGTTGCGATAATCTATTTCCAACAGCTTTTTTTCATTAAGACCCATAACCCGGTATTTAATGGCGATGCGGCTGAACAAGGCTTCATAGCTACCTGCCATCGCAGCCATTTGATCGAGTTGTTTTTCGGTAATAGGTTCAGTTTTAATATTCTGTAACGTATAATCAGGACCGGGTTTCAATTCTTTGAGAATGCGCTGACAGGTTGTGCAAATGGCCAAATGATAGATCTTTTTCATATTGATTATTAATGCTTTGCGGAAAGGTTTTGGGATGCAAAGTTAGAATTAACCATTAATAATTCCCTCGTGCAGTGAGAAGTTTCGGTGGAATCGTATCTTTGAAATCTAAAAGATAAAACAGTGGAAGCGGTCGCAATTCAGAATCAATACGAAATTAAATTACCCCAGTTTGAAGGTCCTTTTGACCTGTTACTGTTTTTTATTGAAAGGGATGAACTTGATATACATAACATTCCTATTTCCACCATTACAAATGAATTTTTTGAATACATCCGTCATGCGGATGCCATGAATATTGAACTGGCCAGTGAGTTTATTCTGGTTGCTTCCACGCTGATGCGCATAAAAGCCAAGATGTTGCTGCCCCGTTACCCGAAGGATGAGGAAGGTAATGATCTTGATCCACGCCAGGACCTGGTGCGCCAGCTGCTGGAATACAAACAATACAAGGAGGCTGCCGCGGAACTGAAAGCCAGGGAAGAGGAGCGGTTCATGAAACAGGAACGCGGTAACACACCTGCAGAATTGTCAACGATTGCCATGATCGCCGATGGCAGCAGCTATTCTTCCGAACTGAATGCACTTACTCTTTTTAAACTGATGATCACTTTTGAAAAAGTGATGGAACGGTTCCGCATCGGTGAAGTAAGGCAGAAACATACTGTTGTGCAGTTCCCATTTACCATTGACCAGGAAAAGGATAATATTCAAAGACTGGTCCGGCTGAAAGCAAATGTGACTTTCCTGGATGTTTTTTCTGCCTGCCAGTCCCGCATGCATGCCTGCTTTACCTTCCTGGCATTGCTGGATCTTATACAGGCAAAATCAGTTATTATTGTACTCAGTGAAGGATTCAACAATTTTTATCTTACAGATGTAAATCCGGATACTGCCCATGCAAATTGACGGGCATGAGCTGATTAAAAATTTCCGGCCAGGTAAAATTATATTGCCGGTACTCATTGGCCTGGGAGTTGTGCTTTACTTGTTAATATCAAATTTTGACCGGGAAGCATATGCCCGGATAACCTGGACGGGCCACACCACGCTTTGGATAATACTGGCCGTGGTGATGATGTGCGTTCGCGATCTTGCTTATATGTATCGCATTAAAGTACTTTCCGGAAACCTGATCTCCTGGCGAAGGAGTTTCCCGGTTATTATGCTGTGGGAATTTGCTTCTGCCATAACACCTACCATGGTGGGTGGTACCGCACTGGCATTTTTCATCCTTAATAAAGAAAAAGTAAATATGGGCAGGAGTATTGCCGTAGTGCTTACTACTTCTTTCCTCGACGAATTATTTTTCGTATTGGCCGTGCCGTTAGTGTTTGTTTTGGTAGGAAAAGCCAACCTGTTTATTTCACTCGATACTTTAACTTCAGGAACGGTAAGTGATGCTGGAGGTATTTATTATTTTTTCTGGCTGGGATACATCATCATACTTGCTTATACCATTTTAGTTGCATACGCCTTATTCATAAACCCAAGAGCAGTGAAATGGCTGTTACTGAAAATTTTTTCGCTTCCCATATTAAGGCGCTGGAAACAAAAGGCCTGGCATACCGGTAATGACATGATAATTGCATCAGGTGAAATACGGAATAAGCGCGCCTCTTACTGGCTCAAATCATTCGCGGCAACTATTTTTTCATGGACCGCAAGGTACATGGTGATTAATTGCATTATTATGGCATTCATCCAGCATGGCTGGTATGAGAATATGATTATTTATGCCCGTCAACTGGTGATGTGGATCATTCTTCTTGTTAGTCCTACCCCAGGTGGAAGTGGAATCGCAGAAGTAATTTTCTCCCGGTTCCTCGGAGAATTGATACCTGCCGGAATTTCTGATTCACTGGCATTACTATGGCGATTGATCAGCTATTATCCCTACCTGTTCATCGGTGCCCTCATCCTGCCAAGGTGGGTAAAAAAACATGTCATCGACAAACAATAAATCTGGCAGTATAATTGCTTCCGGCTAAAATGCTAATTTGTACTTTCGCAATTCTCAATTAAAAACATCTGAACATGAAAAAATTGCTTCTTTCCCTGCCCGTAATCGCTTTGTTACTGATTCAGACTTCGGTTGCTCAGGATACTCCGGAAAAAAGCGGAAGCCTTCCTGCAGTTAATGTAAAGGCATTAGATGGTTCGGTTTTCAGCACCGATAAAATTACCAATGACGGCAAGCCTATTATTTTAAGTTTCTGGGCAACCTGGTGTAAACCATGCGTGATGGAAATGAATGCCATTGCCGAGTTGTATGCCGACTGGCAGGCTGAGACAGGAGTCAAATTTGTTGCCATCTCTATTGATGATGCCCGATCAGCAACATCGGTGGCGCCGTTTGTAAATGGAAAGGGATGGGATTTTGAAGTTTACCTCGATCCGAATGGTGATTTTAAAAGGGCAATGAATGTGAATACAGTTCCTCACACTTTCCTGTTAAACGGCAAACTGGAAGTGGTTAACCAGCATACATCCTTTGCTCCCGGTGATGAGGAAAAACTATACGAACTGGTTAAGAAATTAGCTGCCGGCCTTCCATTGAATTAACAGGGCCGGGGTTATTTTTATCAGTTGGTTTGTTGTAGTGTAAATTCTCAGCTATTTGGTTTATTTTCACGGCCGAGAAACACATAACTACCCGCTCCTGTGAACTATCTTAAAAAACTTCTTGTAACCGGTTTGGCTGCCTTGGCCATTTCCACTTCAAATGCTCAGATCAATCTTCCCTTTGAAATACATGGCAATTTTCAGTTTGATGCCCAGTATTATCTGGAAGATTCTACCATTGGGGCACCTGTTGTTCCTGAAAAAGTATTGTCGAATGGGTTCGGAAATCTAACATTTACCAGAGGAAATTTTGGCGCCGGAATCCGTTATGAGTCCTATCTAAATCCATTGCTGGGCTTTGATTCCCGTTACAAAGGAAGTGGCATTACTTATCGCTATGCCACCTATAAAGTAGGTGACCTCGACGTTACCCTGGGTAATTTTTATGAACAGTTTGGAAGCGGGCTCATTTTCAGGAGTTATGAAGAACGGGGGTTGGGTATTGATAATGCCATGGATGGGATTCTTTTGAAATACAATCCTATAGACGGAATTTACATCAAGGGTTTTATTGCTGAGCAGCGGTTTTATTTCGATAAGGCCGGATTGGTGAGGGGTGCTGATGCTGAAATTGCCCTTTCGGAAACCTTTCAATCACTGGCCAACTCCAAAACCCTTATCACCCTAGGTGGCGCTGTGGTTAGCAAGTATCAGAAAGACGATAATAACCTGTACAATCTTCCCGAAAATGTTTTGTCATTTGCACCAAGGATTCGCATCAACCGGGGCAATTACAGTTTATACGGGGAGTATGCTTATAAGTACAACGACCCATCGGCTATAAATGCCACATCAGACAACCCAAGTGGTATTTACAAACCCGGGGAGGCTTTATATATAAACGGAACTTATTCCCGCAAAGGGCTTGGAATTTCCCTATCGGGGAAGTTTATTGACAACATGAGTTTCCGTTCAGACCGTGATGCAACAGGTAACGACTTAAATTTGAGTTTCTTACCCGCACTTACCAAACAGCAGACCTACAGGCTGGCTACTATTTATCCATATGCCACCCAACCAAACGGTGAGGTAGGTTATCAGGGAGATATCTTTTACAACTTTAAACCAGGCTCTCCCTTGGGAGGGAAGTCCGGTACTTACATTGCACTGAATTATGCAAGGGCGAACGGCCTGGATACAGCGAACACCAATGATGAACAGGGTTATGAAAGTTCCTTTTTTTCTTTAGGGGATGAAAAATATTTTGAAGAAGTGAATGTGGAAGTTCAGAAGAAAATAAACAAAAACATGAAGCTACTCGTTACTTATATCTACACCTTGTATGATGAAGGAGTAGTGAGAGGGCTGGGAGAAAATTTTGGAAAGATTTACGCTCACATCGGCATTGCAGAAGTGCAGTACAGGATTAATAAGACGAATAGCTTCAGGGCAGAAGTACAACATCTTTACGCAAAGCAGGATAACCAAAGCTGGGTCATGGGATTGTTTGAATATTCGATATCACCCAACTGGTTTTTTGCAGCATTTGATGAGTACAATTATGGAAACGACGAGGATGATGAAAGGCTGCATTACCCGAATGTTTCTATGGGGTATACCAAAGGTGCCAACCGCATCATATTGGGTTACGGGAAGCAGCGTGAAGGTCTGCTCTGTGTAGGAGGTGTGTGCAGGCAAGTTCCGGCATCGAATGGCTTCTCTTTATCGGTTACCAGCAGTTTCTGATAGGTTTGCACATGTACGGGGTAATGAGTATATTTGAAGAAGCATCCTATTTAGCAAGGTTAATATCAATTTGAAATAACTTACAATAACCTGTTCCCATGAAAGTATTTTTGAACTGTTGCCTTATCGTGTTTAGCGTTATCGTTTTCCAGGCATGTGATAAAGTAAGCGCCCCATACAAGCAAACAATTCCTGTAACTCCTCCTCCGACGAATGTAGTTCAGAAAAAAGTGCTGGTAGAAGATTATACCGGGCATAAATGCGGAAATTGCCCGAGAGCTTCCAAGGAAATTTATGATTTAAAGGCTATTTATGGCGACAGGCTTGTAATTATGGCTATTCATGCAGGAGGATTTGCTACCACGTTCCCACAGGGAGCACCTTATTACACGTATGATTTCCGCACTACTTCAGGAACCGAACTGGATACGGATTTTGGAATTTCCCTTGCCGGGAATCCCAATGGTATGGTGAACAGGATACAGGTTGCAGGAAGTTATATCATTGGAGCCACCAAATGGGTTTCAGAAGTCGGAAAAATAGTATCAGATACCAATGCAGCACCGGTAAAAATCACGGTGAACAATAATTTTAATTCCACAAGCAGGGAATTGCAAACAGAAATTTCGTCGGAATTTCTCACTACCCTTAGCGGGAATTATAAACTTTGTGTTTTCATGGTTGAAGACAGTATTGTAAACTGGCAAAAAGATTACGATACTTCCCCTGAAGACGTGGAATTTTATGTTCACCGCGAAGTTTTACGCGCCTCACTAAATACTACGTATGGTGCTACCGTTACACCTACAACTTCCGGAACAACCAACATGCTGAATTACACATATACCATACCGGTAGATTGGAGCGCGGAGCATATTTCAATTATTGCTTATTTGTACGATGAAGCCACCAAAGAAATACTCCAGGTGGAACAGCGGGAGATCGAATAGCATTTTAATATCGGGAAACTGTGGACAATCGACAGGTGGATAACCTCCCATGTTAATTGTCCATTTTCTTTTTATAAAAATTACAATTATGAAAATAGTTACATACTTTATTATTGTGTTTCTGTTGCCACTGGCATTGCCTGCACAACAATTCAAAGCAGGGCTGATAGGAGGTGTATCAGCAACGCAAATTTCGGGAGACCGGTTAGCCGGATATCATAAGGCGGGCATTGTAGCCGGTGGAGTGGTGAGCGTGGAAATTTCCAGGAAGTTTGACCTGGCAATGGAAATTCTTTATTTCCAAAAGGGAAGCCGTAAAAATTCTGATCCTGAGAATTATGATTTTACAGAGTACCGATTGCGGCTAAACTATTTTGAAGTACCTCTGTTGTTACAATGGAATTACACAAAACGGTTTACGTTTGAAGCTGGCCCTACGTTTGGGGCATTGTTGTCGGAACTGGAGGAAGATGAGCTTGGTGAGATTCCAAACCGGAAACCTTTTGAAAAATTTGAACTTGGGATAGCAGGAGGCATGAAAGTACATTTTGCCAAGTCATTAAGTTTCACGGCACGTATTGAATCATCAGTGCTTGCTGTACGGGATCATATATCAGGAGAAACGTATCGTTTGAACAAGGGTCAATATAACGCCGCGCTGCTGTTTGGTTTACAATACACATTTAAAAAGAATAATGAGTGAGTCAAAGTTGAAGCTTGTTGTTTCAATAAGCGGTGCAAGCGGTGCAATTTATGCAAAAGTCTTACTTGATAAACTGGTAGCAATGCATGATCAGTTAGCAGAGGTCGGCTTATTAATGTCGGAGAACGCCGAGGCTGTATGGAAGTATGAACTGGAGAATGAAAGTTATAAAGATTACCCTTTTACCCGGTACGATAAAAATGATTTTATGGCTCCATTTGCGTCAGGTTCAGCTAATTTCGGTGCAATGGTCATTTGTCCGTGTTCAATGGGTACGCTGGGGCGGATTGCATCGGGAATGTCGAATGACCTTACCACAAGAGCTGCAGATGTCATCTTGAAAGAGCGCAGAAAGCTGGTGTTGGTAACCCGCGATACGCCCTTAAATCTCATACATATTACAAACATGAAAATGTTAACTGAAGCCGGTGGTATACTTTGTCCGGCCTCACCCTCGTTCTACAGTAAACCTCAGACAATGGAAGCACTTGCTGCAACAGTTGTCGACCGGGTGGTGGATTTAATAGGGCTCCGGCAGAATACGTACCGCTGGGGATCACAAAAAGATTGATTTACAGCCCCGAGCAAAGTTATCAACAACCCGTATTAATATTTAGTAAAATAATTGTTGTATTTGTCGATAAAAGACAGTACATTTAAGTTCCCAAACAACCTACACACATGTTTGAATACACCAAGGAAATCCTGGTCAAGGTTAGTTTCGACCGGGTTTTGTTTAGAAAAGAATTGCGTAAGGCAGTAAAATGGCTCAAAAGTGAAGAAAGAAGGATGTTGATGGTGTGGTGCTTAGCCACTTTCGGTACAAAGTATTCTGATATCATCACGGAAACCTTCCGTCACGTTTCGAAATAATTTTTCAGGAATTTATTTTAAAAGGTTTTACTACGCTTAATTTTCCATTAATGCCGCGCATGTTCTAGTGCGGACTATCATACCGTTATGTCCGTAAATAAGGATCTAGGTTTGGTCCGCCGCGTAAGTTCTACGTTCGAGATATCCGAACCATTGTTTCCGCGCAGGATCTTGGTTCGGGATATCCGAACCGTCATCCTGCGCTAGCCAAATGTGTGGATTTGCAATCCACTAGTAAAATGCCGCATCACGAAACAGGGCGGCTCCTGAACCTTCCCTTGAATCCTTTGATTTGATTAGGGTTTCAGAGGGTTTGATTTTATAGGTGTCCTTTTTGGGAA
>JALYQW010000114.1 GCA_030855635.1 Bacteroidota bacterium
ATTATATGGTTTATGCGAACGAGCTCAATGTCAGATCCTGTTTTGTTGATGTTGACCAGGCTTATATCAATGGGGTAGGCTTGTATATGTATACGGATGATACCAAAGACAAATCGTTTTTGGTAAGGTTCAACCCGGCAAACGATTGGAAAAAAATTTCAACCGGATTGTCTAAGGCTGCCGAAAATATATGGCAACGAACCGCTGCTGATTTTGATGAACTTGTGGATGCACCTACTGTTTTGGGTAACCACACTGTATTTTCATTTGATTATAAAGGCATCCCACATCATATTGCCATGGTAGGGGAAGCCAAATATGATTCAGTGAAAATAAAAAATGATATTTATAAAATTGTAGATGAATGCACAGCAATATTCGGAGAGAATCCTAACAAAGAATACACCTTCATAGTTCATAACACGCAATCAGGAGGGGGAGGGCTTGAACATCGTAATTCCACTTCAATTATGACTGCGCGTACCAGTTATGAGAACAAGGAGGGTTATGAAGGCTTTCTAAGTCTTGTTGCACATGAATATTTTCATTTATGGATCGTGAAGCGGGTTCGGCCTCTCGAATTGGGGCCATTCGACTACGAGAATGAAGTGTACACCCGCCAGCTCTGGTTTTTCGAAGGTTTCACATCCTTTTATGACGATTATATTGTTTACAGGTGTGGTTTTACATCAGAAGCGGAATACCTTGACATTGTTAAAACCAACTTGCAAACAATTTTAAATACTCCCGGTGATAAGGTGCAGCCTGTTAGTGAAGCGAGTTATGATGCATGGGTAAAATATTATCGAAGGAACGAAAATTCAAAAAATTCTCAGGTTTCCTATTACACCAAGGGTGCAATCATTGCATCAGTGTTGAATTTGGATTTACTGCATCGTTCCAATGGAAAGTATTCGCTGGATACATTAATGAATTACTTGTTTCATCAACATTATAAAGTACATAAGCGCGGACTCACTGATGCAGAACTGCAACAGTTTTTTGAGAAGTTAGGCAATACCGGTTATGATGATTTTTTTAATAAATACATTCATGGTACCGAAGCAATTCCGTATGAACACTATTTCATGCTGGCCGGTCTTGAACTGAAACGTGTGGATGGCAGGAAAAAACAAACAGGTTATCTGGGAGCGGTGATGAATAAGGGCACATCAAAAACTGTTGTTACTGAAATAACACGTGACAGCCCTGCATGGAATCAGGGATTAAGTGCCGGTGATGAAATAGTTTCCATTGACGAACGGCCTGCTGATAAAGTAACGGATTATCTGAAAGAAAAAGAACCCGGAACGGCCATTAAAATCAAATTAATAAGGGCCGGCTTACCAAGGGAAATAACTATTACGCTGGGTGAACCTGATATCATCGAAATCGCATTTGAATACATCAGGAAGCCCAATGATTTGCAGTTAACAGTTCGCGAAAAATGGTTAGGGAAGCATAAGTAGCGACACAAAAATATAATGAAAAAAAACGAGCTTTTTAATTTCTTAAAACTCTTTTAACTTTAATTCCTTCACGGAAATAATTATTTTATGAAATATATTTATTCCATTGTTTTTCTCCTGGTTTCATTTTTTCATGGAGCTTCTCAGGATGTAGTAAAATTAAATGAATCCAACCAGTCGTTAACCTACGATGAAACCATTTCAGCGTATACAAATCTTGCCAGGCGTTTCCCTGCACAAGCAAAATTGACAACAGAAGGGTTAACTGATTGTGGAAAACCATTACATCTGTTTATAATTTCCGCAGACGGATTTTTCACTCCTGAAGCAGCACGGAAGAATGGAAAGGCAGTGGTATTGATCAACAATGGAATTCATCCCGGTGAACCGGATGGCATTGATGCCAGCGTAAGACTTTCACAGGATTTCCTTAACGGGAAAAAAAAGTTACCGGCGAATGTGGTGATATGTATCATCCCGATTTATAATATTGACGGGACTTTAAAACGAGGATGCTGCAGTCGCGCCAATCAGAACGGACCTGAAGCCTATGGTTTCCGAGGCAATGCACGCAACCTGGATCTGAACCGTGATTTTATCAAAGCAGATGCAGCGAACACAAGATCATTCATAAAAATTTTCAGGCACTGGGATCCGGATGTGCTGGTGGATACCCATGTGAGTGATGGTGCCGACTATCAATATACGATGACACTCATTTCAACGCAGCATAACAAGTTGGGAGGTCCGGCAGGTGAGTATCTCAAAAATATAATGACTCCTGCTTTATTCCCCATGATGAAATCATCCGGTCACGAAATGTCAAATTACGTCAACACAGCGAAATACGACGATACACCCGAAAGTGGAATTTATGGTTTTATGGAGACACCTCGGTTTGCAACTGGTTATACGGCATTGTTTCAATGTTTTGGATTTGTTACCGAAACACATATGCTCAAGCCGTTTGTTTCCCGTGTAAATGCTACAGTTAGTTTTCTTGAAAATTTGATACTTTTTCTTGCTGAAAATGCAGCCGATGTAATTGATGCCAGGAAAAAATCAAGGGCATTGGTACTGTCACAACCTGATTTTCCTATTCAATGGAAACTGGATTCAACAAAATTTGAACAAGTGAATTTTAAAGGATTTGAAGCAGAATACAGGACCAGCAAAGTTACCGGCCAAACTCAATTGTACTTTAACCAACAACAGAAATTTACCCGTCCGGTAAAATTTTATGACATCTACGAACCGGCCGCTATAGTGAGTCGTCCCGCATATTATATTTTACCTCAGGCCTGGCATGAAGTGGTGGAGCGGCTACAGCTCAACCAAGTAAAAATGCAAAGACTGGAAAAGGATTCTGTTATAGAAGTGGAAAGTTATTTTATCGGTGATTTTAAAACCGTGAAGGATCCTTATGAAGGAAGGTATCTTCATAACTCCACCAATGTAACTTCCCGTATTAATAAATTACAATATCTTAAAGGTGATTACCTCATTCCGGTGAATCAGGAAGCCAATAGATACATTGTTGAAACACTCGAACCTGCTGCACCTGACTCATGGTTTAACTGGGGATTTTTTGATGCTATTTTGCAACAGAAAGAATGGTTTTCTGCATATGTATTTGATGATGTTGCTGAAAAATTATTGGAAGAAAATGCTGCTCTAAAATCGGAATTTGAAAGAAAAAAATCGGAAGACCCGGAATTTGCTAAGAATAGTTTTGCCCAGCTCTATTTCATTTACCGCAACTCCAGTAATTTTGAAGATTATAAAAGGTATCCTGTGGGGAGAATTTTGAGCAGGTAGAAATTTACAAAGCATGCACTATTATTCAGGTAAGGATAATTCAGAAAACTTTAATTTTCATTTGGAACCAGTTTTGCTTTATTTTTCAAAAACCGTCCCAGCAAAAAGAATCCTACAGCTGTAACAATACCTGTCACACTCACAAAAGTAAACATTGCATTGAAACCACTATGTTCCGCAATTCCCAAACCGACTAATGGCGCTGCAATAATAGAAACACCAAAAGCAATGGAATACAAAGCCGAATACTGACCCTGACGGTCGGAGGGTGAATTCGACAGCACATAGTTCATCATAAACGGCATGGCAAGTATTTCTGAAAATGTAATTATCAGGGTATAAATAACAGCAAACCATATAGCTCCTTCACCGCTTTGCAGAATGAAAAAAGATAACGGTATGCATAAAGTACCAGCTACAATATAAGAAAACATTTTTTTGGTTTTTTCGATGTAAAAAATGAGTGGCATTTCTATCAGTACCACTATTAAACCATTTAATGCAAGCAGGTAACCAATTACATCTTCTGTATATTTTGGTACTTTACTGAAATACTGCGGCACACTGGCAAAGAGCTGGAAGAAACATGTACCATATGCCGCAACAAGGAATATAAAAATTAGGAAGGGAATGTTCCGGTATGCCGAAAGACTTCTGGCGGTTGTGTGATGGGGTTTATCAATAACAGGTTTGGGAGGATTACGGGGGAGATAGAGGTAGAGCATCGCTGCAGCTGCGAAACTGCTCAGGGAATCAATAATAAACAGCCATTTATAGCCTAGTTTAATTGCGATAAGTCCGCCAATGGCAGGTCCCAGCGAAAACCCCAGGTTGATTGCCAACCTAATCAACGACACAGAACGGGTGCGGTTTTCGGGAGTGCTGTAATCTATAATAGCCACTGAATTGGCAGGCCGGAACATGTCGGCAGCAAAAGAATACATAAAAATTACTGCAATTAATGACCACATCGATTTCATAGGAATGATCAGCAATAAAATCAACCCGCATGCAATCATTGAAAAGAGCATGGTGTTATAATAGTTGAATTTATCCGTCAGCCAGCCACCGGCATAACTCCCTAACACACTTCCTGCACCGTAAAAACTCATGATGAATCCGGCATCGCCTATAGAAAAGTGCAATTCATTGGTCAGGTAAAGTGATGTAAATAACAGCACCATAGAGCCGCTCCTGTTGATAAACATGGCAATGGCCAGGATCCAGGTGTTGCGCTGAAGATTTGAAAAAACGTTTTTGTAAATCGTAATTATGAGTAAAGGCATCGTATGGTAAGCTCAGCAAAAATCAAAAGTATGATTTTGATTGTCATTCCAATTTCCGCCAAGATGGATTTTTATTCCTTCATGATAAAATGGGAGGAACTCTAATCAGTCACCCTACCCGGCGCAGCATCGCATTCTTATGCCATTTTGCAGCGGCATCATTTAAATTAACATAGTGAATATCAGCTTACTACATACGACTCCAATTACTCATCACATATTTAATACCAATAATTTTAATTTAAGGATTATTATTCGCACCTTTGCCGCCCCAAATATTGGAGATATTGGGGGTATGAATCACTCCGCTAAACGATAAAAAAGTGAAGCAGATCGGAATCATATCAGTTAAATTAAACTACTAAAAACAAACCAAAAAATGCCAGCAAAAATCAGGTTACAAAGGTTTGGTAAAAAGGGTTATGCCTATTACCACATAGTGGTGGCGGATGTTCGTGCTCCAAGGGATGGTAAATTTATTGAGAGAATTGGATCTTATAATCCGAACACGAATCCGGCCACTATTGAAATTGACAAGGAAAAAGCCATGGAATGGCTACGTAAAGGTGCTCAGCCTACCGACACTACGCGCGCTATTTTATCCTACCAGGGAGTGCTTTACAAATACCACTTACAGCGTGGTGTTTCCAAAGGAATGGTTACTCAAGAAGCAGCCGACGAAAAATACAGTACTTGGGAAGCTGAGAAACAGGCCAAGATTGGCAACAAGGTAACGTCCCTTTCAGATGCTAAACGCGAAGATACCAAGCGTCGTCTTGCCGATGAAGCAAAGGTTCGTGAGGCCAAAGCAAAGGCGATCCAGGATAGACTGGATGCTGAAACTGCTGCTGCACAAGCACCAGCTGAGACAGAAGCACCAGCTGAGTCACAAGCACCAGCTGAAACTGAGGCACCTGATCAAACTGAAGCACCAGCTGCTGAAGCCGGAGAAACACCTGCTGAAAATTAAAATTACCTCCTTTTTACCATGATTTCCAGGAGAAACCCGGAACATGATGGCTACTATTTATTTGGTACCATTGCCCGGACACATGGTGTAAAAGGAAATGTTATAATCCACCTTGATGTGGATGATCCGGCCGCCTACAAGAAATTGCAGGCGGCCTTTTTAGATTTAAACGGGAAACTGCAACGTTTTGACATTACAGTGGTTTCTATTTTAAAAGACCAGGTAATCGTACACCTTGAAGGAATTGATGACATGGACACCGCGGAAGGCCTGGAGTGGGTACCTGTTTTTCTTCCCATGACTGAATTGCCCGAACTCAAAGGGAAAAAACTCTATTTGCATGAGGCCGTTGGCATGAACGTGATCGATGCCGCCGAAGGGGAACTTGGTGTGATCGTTAAAGTTTTTGATTTGCCGGAACAGCCTATGGCGAGCATCACCCTCCAGCCCGAAGGAAAAGAATTGTTGTTTCCGTTAATTGCTGCTTTTATTGAACGCGTTGACAGGGCAAACAAAACGCTTTACGTTAACCTTCCTGAAGGACTGGTTGCCATTTACCGTTAGGTTCAAAATTTTACGCTCAGGTTGTTTTTGTAAATAACTCCGGAACAAAACGTGTTTGTATAAACCAATATTTATGCTAATTTTGTTGGTAACTCAATAATTCAGACAATGACGATTTTTTATGTCGCAAAACGACTTCCGCTTTAAACAGTTTGTAGTACGTCAGGACCGCTGTGCCATGAAAGTGGGTACCGACGGGGTTCTTTTAGGTTCCTGGGTTCAACCCGGAAATGCGCAAAGAATTTTAGATATTGGAACAGGAACCGGATTGATTGCACTCATGATGGCGCAAAGATCAACCGCTATTATTGATGCAATTGATATCGATAGCGATACCACTAACCAGGCCGAGGAAAATTTTAAATCATCGGCATGGTCTGACCGGCTTCGGGCTATCCCGCAATCATTGCAGGAATTTGCTTCGCATAGGCCCGAACGTTATGACCTTATTGTCAGCAATCCTCCCTATTTCATGGGGGCACATCCTGCACCGTCTGAAGCTCGGAACATCGCCCGTCACATGGATGAGTCATTGAGTATTGAGGAACTTGCATCGTGTGTGAAAGCATTACTTTCCCCGCAAGGGAGGTTTTGCGTGATACTTCCTTTTATGGAAGGAATGAAATTCAGGGAGTACGCTGAACTAAATGGTTTGTTTGCCACCCATCTCACGAAAGTGAAAACCAAAATTGAAAAACAGGAAAAGCGACTGATGATGGAATTTAAACTGCATCGGGAAAATCAGGTGGAAGATGAACTGGTTATCCAGGAAGAAGATATGTCGTACACCTTACAGTATATTGAACTTACCAATGATTTTTACATGGGATTACCAAAGTCGCGTAACTGAAATTCACTAACAAAGTGAGTTGTAATTGAGAATTATTTTTCTTCAAAACGTATACCCGCTTGACTAAGTTCCTTCAGCACAGGTTCATAAATTTCTTTCTTTACAGGTATATGCACACCTGTTAAAGAAATTTTATTTTCAAGAATCAGTTTAGCTGCAATACCCAATGGCAATCCTACTGTTTTTGCCATTGCGGTGAATTGCTGATCATCACCAGTGACTACGAGTGAAGAAACAAGTTTTTCTGTTTTGTTATTTCTCAAAAAAACAAATTGATGCTGCATCACTATCATATCTTTATCACCCGGCTGTAACACCCACTTTTTTTCAAGCAAATGCTGAAGTATCATCGCAGGGGATGCATCCGTAAGTTCTATTTTATCCTCTTCCAATATACCGGTCCATTTAATTTTGGACATAGCTTCGCCATCGGGTGGGAGGTTGCAAAATGCAGCTACTGCTTCAACAAGGTTTACCTTTTGTGCCGAAGCCGGTAAAAAGGCTCGCACCAGTTGTGCATAGGTAAGCGTTTCCGGTTTCTCAATCTTGTAAGTATCATCGGTGAGTCCCAGGCGCACCAATACATCCCAGGCGCGGCAAAAACCGGATTGACGAAGTGTACCTCTCAGTAATGTTGGGATGTTTTCAATTCCATAATGATGCCGATAGGCCAGTGAATCCCTGTTGGCATAACCATCAAAAATACCCAATTCACCAACTTCAATTTTTTCAATATCCGTAAAGAGTCGGTTGTATGGAATGTATTTGTAAGTACCGTCAAGAATATATCGCGCTGTTCCCTGTCCTGCAAGAATCACATTTCGCGGGTTCCATGAAAATTTATATCCCCACGGATTATCATTCGATTCCGGAGCTACCAGTCCGCCCGTATATGATTTAAAACTTTGCAATTCACAACCCTCATCCTGGAGGCGGTGAATCACTTCCATAGCCGACATGTGGTCGATTCCCGGATCCAAACCACATTCATTCAATATAAGAATTCCATTTTTTACAGCCGCATCATGTAACGCCTGCATTTCGGGAGTAAGATAAGATGCAGTCAGAAAATGCTTGCTGTGCGTTACACAATCCACTGCAACCTGGTAATGGAGATGGGGTGGAAGCAATGAAATGACCAGGTCTGCTGCTTTTACTTCTGCCATGCGCTGAGCGGAATCATTTACATCAAAATGAATGGCTTTTGCATGAGTATGCTTACCTGTTTTCTCACGTGCGGCAGCTTCTGAAACATCACCAATTATGACCTGCCACTGGTTTTTTTCCGAGGCATCTAACAGGAACCGAATAAGTGAAGAAGAAGACCTGCCGGCACCAAGGAGGAGTATTTTTTTCATAGGAAGTTTCATGCTGCGAAATTATTATTAATTCACATGGAATGGGGTTTTAACGGTCAATAAAATCTGTGGACGGCTGTAGAAATGCCATTTGATTCCCCTAAATTTGCCCCCTGAAACAACCAGTTTGGCACAGCAATTCACTTGAGCCACAAAATAAACTCAAAAACTTAATACTCATGAAAAAACTCCGCCCACTCGTCCTGTTAACCATGCTCCTGATTCTTGGCAACACTATGTTTGCACAGAATTCTAACGCCATTATCTTCAGTGAAAATGGAGAAAAATTTACAGCCATCCTGAATGGCTTGCGCCAAAACGAAAACCCGGAAACGAATGTTAAAATCGAAGGGTTGAATGCTAATTTTTACAAGCTTAAAATTATATTTGATGATACCGCATTGGGTCAGAAAAACTTTAATTTGAATATGGAGCCCGGAACCGAAACCACCTTCATTATTAAGAAAAATAATAAAAATGAATATGTGTTGCGTCCGATGAGTATGGTTCCGGTTGCAGAAGCTCCTCCAACAACCACCGGTACAACGGTTATTACCTATAATCCAAATGCTGCTCCTTACACAGGCGAAACCACAATAACCGAACAAACTAACACTACTACCACAACAGCCGCACCTGCCGGAACAGGTGTTTCAATGGGAATAAATGTAGATGATGGAGGAGGTAATTTTTCAATGAATGTTTCCGGATTTGAAGGTACCTCTACTACCAATTCACAGCACACAACTACTGTAACTACTACCACTACTACTTCTTCGAGCAGCGCACCACCGTCGCCTGCTCCTGCTCCGGTTGTTTATTTACCCGGATATGGAGGTCCAGTAGGTTGCCCCGTTCCTATGGAGCGCGGTGATTTCCAGTCGATGAAGGGTTCTATTTCCTCAAAATCATTTGAAGACAGTAAACTTACAATGGCTAAGCAGGTAATCAATAGCAATTGTTTACTTTCAGCACAGGTGAGGGAAATTATGCAGTTGTTCACTTACGAGGAAAGCAAACTGGATTTTGCCAAGTATGCTTATGGAAGAACTTATGATATCGGTAACTATTACAAGGTTAACGATGCTTTCACTTTCGAATCTTCCATTGAGGAACTCAATGCATACATCAACGCATTTGCCCGGTAAAAATCTTTATTGTGTTCAAGAGCGGATCCCTGGAGGTCCGCTTTTTTTTTGACGGTAGGCATAATTTTCAACAGCGTATCTTTGCAACAAAACTGCTTATGAAATTTATACGCATTGCAGCAATTTCAGGAATTCTGGCCGTGGTATTGGGAGCCTTTGGTGCACACAGCCTGAAAAATGTTTTGGGACCTGAACAACTTCAGGTATTTGAGACCGGGGTCAGGTACCAGTTTTATCACACATTTGCTATATTGTTTACCGGATTACTGATGCTGTCACATCCTTCGAAAGCATTGAATATAGCTGCCGGTTCGTTTCTTGCCGGTATCTTTTGCTTTTCAGGATCATTATATCTGCTTGCAACCCGTTCCTTACTGGGAATGGAAAATCTTTCTTTACTTGGACCCGTGACGCCTATCGGTGGTTTATTATTTATCATGGGCTGGATATTTGTACTCGTTGCCTTAAAAAAAATTAAAAACTGAACTGTGAAAGTGAACCCTGTTAAAACAACTGCATACGATCAGCTCATTGAGGAGCTCCGCAAGCTTGCCGATATCAATTATGCCTCCGGGGTACTGCAATGGGACCAGGAAGTTTACATGCCTACAAAAGGCGCTGAAATGAGGGCCAGGCAACTCGCAACATTAGCAGGCCTGGCACATGAAACAGGAACTTCGCCACAGCTCGGCAACTTATTGAAAGAATTGGAACATGCTCCTGATTCCGATGAGAAACAGTTACGGAATGTTAAAGAAGCATTGCGTAATTATAAGGATCGGTCCAAATATTCAACAGCATTTGTAATGGATATGAGTAAAGCAGTTTCTGAAGCATTCCAGTTATGGCAGCAGGCAAAAAAAGAAAACAACTTCAGTTTATTCGCCCCGGGTTTGCAAAAAATTGTTGACCTGAAACTCCGCGAATGTGAATTGCTGGGATATGAAGAACATCCTTATGATGCACTGTTAAATCAGTACGAGCCCGGCATGACCACTCAACAACTGCTGAAACTTTTTGCAGAAGTGCGAGGGCAGCTGGTACCTTTTGTTAAATCAATTTTTGAAAAGGCAATTATCGATGATGACTTTACCCGGTCTCATTATCCGCGTAATGCGCAATGGGATTTCGGTATGGAACTCCTTAAAGAAATGGGATTTGATTTTGAAGCAGGAAGGCAGGATATTTCTTCTCATCCTTTCACCATTAATTTCAATAGCAGGGATGTTAGGGTTACAACCCGGATCAATGAACAGGATATGTGTGAAATGATATGGAGTTGCATTCATGAGGGTGGACATGCCTTGTATGAACAGGGACTGCCTTATGAAGATTATGGTTTGCCCTCAGGCGAATTTTTGTCACTTGGCATTCACGAGTCACAGTCGCGCCTATGGGAAAATAATGTGGGCCGTTCATTAAGTTTCTGGAAAAAATATTATTCCCGATTGCAGCAGCTTTTTCCTGATCAACTGAAAGACATATCATCAGATCATTTTTATAAGGCAATTAATAAAGTAGCGCCATCATTAATTCGCACCAGTGCCGACGAGCTGACCTATCATTTTCATGTAATGATCCGGTTTGAACTTGAAGTAGCACTCATGGAAGGTAAGATCGGGGTAGCGGATTTACCTGCATCCTGGAATGCCAAGTACATGGAATATCTTGGAATTGAAGTGCCCGATGATACCCAGGGGGTCTTACAGGATGTACACTGGTCACATGGAAGTTTTGGATATTTTCCAACTTACTCAATCGGGAGTTTCTATGCTGCCCAGTTTTATAACCAGGCGGCACGTGAAATTAATGGGTTAAGTACCTCCATTGAGCAGGGCAATTTTCAACCTTTGCTCGACTGGCTTCGTGAAAAAATTCACAGGCACGGCAGGTTGTATACTTCCGACGAGTTATGCCATAAGATCACCGGCAAAGGTCTTGATTTCAATGAGTTTATGATTTATGCAAGCAAAAAATATCAGCAAATTTACCCTTAATCTTCAACTAATATAATGCCTGATGAAAGTAAAAGGATCTCTATCCGGCTTCTATAAATCCTCAATTTCACATATCTTTACAGTAAACCCGATTTTAAAACCTCTTAATCATGAAAATACTCATTTTTTATCCATTACTTTCCATCGTTTTAAGTGCTGCCTGCGGAACTTCTAAACCAGGAACCGCAACTGAAACTGGCAATGATCCGGTAACCACCGAATCCGTTGCTGCCACTCCTGAAACTTCTCCTTCCTCCATGCCAAATGCAGAAAAAATTATGCCCCCTGATTCTAATTACCGGTTTATAGT
>JALYQW010000120.1 GCA_030855635.1 Bacteroidota bacterium
GGTGCAACCCACCTTCGCTTCGCTACGGTGGATGAAAGAGCAGATTTGAACTATAGCACAAAATAAAAAAGGGAATCCATTTCTGAATTCCCCCGGAGGTCGCCCCGCCTTCGCCAAGGCTTCGGCGGGTGCAACCCACCTTCGCTTCGCTACGGTGGATGAAAGAGCAGATTTGAACTATAGCACAAAATAAAAAAGGGAATCCATTTCTGAATTCCCCCTTTGAGGTCGCGAGCAGATTTGAACTGCTGTACAAGGTTTTGCAGACCTCTGCCTAACCACTCGGCCACGCGACCAATATTTTAATTTTTATTTGATTTTGAGATGGCGAAAATAGTAAAATTAAACTGATATGTTGGCCATTTTTTATCTGTTCCTGTTAACGGTTGAGCAAGGGTTATGTTACAGAATGCTTAAATTTATTCGAAACTTTCTTTTAGCGTTACACTCGCACTTCCAATCTGGCTGTTCACGGGTGGGTTGAGCTTTGTCAGCCGGACTTCTATCGTCATTTCTCCTGGAAATTCACGGTGTATCGACATTAAAATGCGCCCGGCTGCATGTTCGATCAACTTGCTGCGAATGGCCATTTGTTCTCTAACTATCTTGTTAACAATAACATAATCAACTGTTCCGGATAATTCATCAGCCAATATCGCCCTGTCGGCGTTTAGTTCTACGTGAACATCGATTATAAATTGACCCCCAATGCGCGATTCCTCTTCAAGGCATCCGTGATAGGAATAGCACTCAATGCCTTCAATCGATATTTTTGTTTTCATAGTTTAGGGAATATAGGCATTTTGCTGCCGGTATGGGTGGAAAACTCCACTTAAGCATCAATCTTACTTTTTTGTCCAGGTGTCTTTAAGCGTTACGGTGCGGTTGAAAACCAGTTTACCCGGTGTTGAACTTCTGTCGACGCAGAAATATCCTTTGCGAAGAAACTGGAATTTATCCCCGGCCTGCGCTTCGGAAACAGAGGGTTCCGCCATCGCCGCTTCAATGACCTGGAGACTTGACGGATTGATGTATTCCTTAAAATCTCCTTCTTCAGATGAAGGATCCTCCACTCCAAACAGACGGTCATACAATCGCACTTCAACCGGAATGGCATGCTTGGAATCAACCCAATGCAACGTACCCTTTACATTCAAACCACTGGTATCCTGTCCACTTTTACTTTCCGGAAAATAAGTGCAATGTATTGCTTTCAGATTGCCATAATCATCCTTTTCAAAGGATTCACATTTGATAATATACGCACTTTTCAGCCGCACCATCAGTCCGGGAGCTAAACGAAAATATTTTTTTTCAGGCACCTCTTTGAAATCTTCTCGTTCAATATATAACTCTCTGCTGAATGGAAGGTCGCGTGTTCCTCCGCCAGCTTCCGCTTCAGGATTGTTTTCACCCTGCAGAATTTCAATTTCCCCGGCAGGATAATTATCAATGATGAGCTTAACAGGATCAAGTACAACCATGGCACGTGTTGCCGATTTGTTCAGGTCCTCGCGAATACAAAATTCAAGCAGACCCATATCAATAATATTCTCACGACGGGCTACTCCTACTTTTTCCGCAAACATGCGGATGCTCTCGGGCGTATAGCCACGGCGACGCAATGCACTGATTGTTGGCATGCGCGGATCATCCCATCCATCCACATGCTTTTCATTTACCAACTGCAGTAATTTACGTTTACTCATTACCGTATAGTTGAGATTCAAACGAGCAAATTCATACTGCCTGCTTGGAAATATTTCCAGCTTTTCAATGAACCATTCATACAAGGGACGGTGCACTTCAAATTCGAGCGTACAAATGGAATGCGTGATTTTTTCAATGGAATCGGATTGGCCGTGAGCAAAATCATACATCGGATAGATACACCATGTATCTCCTGTACGGTGATGATGGGCAAATTTAATACGGTACATTAACGGGTCGCGTAAATGCATATTGGGCGAAGCCATGTCTATTTTAGCGCGCAATACTTTTTCACCTTCCTTAAACTCACCGTTGCGCATACGTGTAAATAAATCCAGATTCTCCTCCATTGTTCTGTCGCGGAACGGACTTGCTTTACCGGGTTCAGTTGGGGTGCCTTTTAAAGCTGCAATTTCCTCAGCGGAACTGTCATCAACATAAGCAAAACCCTTTTTGATAAGTGTCACTGCAAAATCATACAACTGTTCAAAATAATCCGATGCATAATATTCATTGGCCCATTCAAAACCCAACCACTCAATATCTTCCTTAATACTTTCAACATATTCAGTGTCTTCGGTTACCGGATTGGTGTCATCAAAACGCAAGTTGGTCTGACCACCAAACTGTTTTGCTAATCCAAAACTGAGGCATATCGCTTTTGAATGACCTATGTGCAGGTATCCATTGGGCTCAGGTGGAAAACGGGTTAACACTCGACTATTGTGCTTACCGTTTTTTACATCTTCAGCAATAATTTCTTCTAAAAAATTCAGGCTTCGTTCCATTAAAAATATCTCAAATAATTAAATGTTCTTTTTACTCTATCAGGATTACAGTATAAAATTAAATGTGTTAGCTATTACCAATCTTCATTTAACTTTTAACATCTTCATTGCATTATTCATTCGCAACACCACTTCCTCTTTTCCCATTAATTCCATCATACCCAGCAAATCAACACCCGCACCCTGGCCACTGATAAATACACGAAGCAATTGCATTATTTCACCAGCTTTCAATTGATGCAATGCCGCAGTTGTTTTAATTTGTGCATCCAAACCTGCAACTGTAAAATCAGTGTTCGATTCCAAAGTACTTGTTAGAGCTTCAAAAAATGTAAGATAAACAGGCTTCCATTTTTTATCTAACGTTGCCTGGTCATACGAAGTTGGAGTTTCAAAAAGGTAACGGCCTTTCTCAAGTATTTCATTCTCGAATTGCACACGTTCTTTAAGCAGCTCAATCACATGCAGCAGGAATTTATTGGATAGCCTCCTGTCGGAATCATTATATGCATACTCTTTTCTAACTACACTTTTCAAATTTTCAGCAAGTTGTTCATCGGGTTGCTTACGCAGATATTGTTCATTGAACCACTTAGCCTTGTCGGGATCAAAACGCGCTCCGCCTTTATGAACATGCTCAAAACTGAACTGGCTGATTAATTCTTCCATAGAAAATATTTCCTGTTCCGTGCCTGCGTTCCATCCCAGTAACGCCAGCATATTTACAAATGCTTCCGGATAATAACCCCGCTCGCGATAACCGGACGACACCTCGCCTGTTACAGGATCGGTCCAGTTTAATGGAAAAACAGGGAAGCCGAGACGGTCGCCATCCCGTTTACTGAGTTTTCCATTGCCATCCGGCTTTAACAACAAGGGCAGATGGGCATATTGCGGCATTTCTTTTTCAAGTCCCAGGTACCGATATATCAAAATATGCGCAGGAGCTGAGGGCAACCACTCTTCACCACGAATGGCATGCGTTATTTCCATAAGCACATCGTCAACGATATGGGCAAGGTGATAGGTGGGCATACCATCCGATTTCAACAAGACCTTATCATCCACCTGGCTGGAGTTTACAATTACTTCTCCTCGGATAATATCATTAAATACAATTTCTTCCCCGGAAGGGACTTTTAAACGAATTACATAAGTTTGACCCGAGTTCAGCCGGGCAGACACCTCATCCGCGCTAAGCGTTAATGAGTTACTCATACTTTCTCTGCTTTCTGAATTGTACTGAGGCGCAACAGCTCCGGCATTAATCAGCCGGTTTCTCATATTTTCTAAGTCTTCAGGTGTATCAAAAGCATAATATGCATGACCCAGGCTAACCAGTTTTTCAGCATATTGTTGGTAAACGCCCAATTCTTTTCGCTCCGACTGCCGATAGGGAGCAAAGGGGCCATCAACAGAAACTCCTTCGTCGATTTTAATGCCGCTCCAGGTGAGTGCCTCAATTATATAGGCTTCAGCACCTTCTACATAACGGTTCTGGTCGGTATCTTCAATGCGTAAAAGGAAATCGCCGCCATGCTGCTTAGCAAAAAGATAGTTGAAAAGTGCAGTTCGTACCCCACCCATGTGAAGAGGTCCGGTAGGACTAGGAGCAAAACGGGTGCGTATTTTTTTATTCATAATGAAAACTTAAGGAATACAAAAGTAACGAAAAGCCGCTGCCAAGTGTTATATATGTATAGGATGCCTATCGGAGAGTGTTTAAGAACCAGCAACCGTTGTAGTATTACATCTACAAAAAGGTCAGGAAGTTAAGTGTATAAATGCTGTTTACCCAAGTATAAACCTCGTACACAAATTTGTTTCCAGATTTCACCAAAAGATTCAGGATAATAGTTCACATTAACCATACATTTGTCGGGTGATGATTGTAAAAGACGTTTTGTTCGACAGTGAATTCCTAGCTATATACCATGAACCGGAGGCACGATTAATCCATTTAAAGTGGAAAGGATTTGCCTCTTCTGATAATTTCCGAGATGGATTGAATATCGCGCTTGAAGCAGTTAAGGAACATGGTATCGAAAACTGGTTAGGCAATCTGAAATTAATGGAATCCATTCAGCCGGCTGATGAAGAGTGGGCTTCCATGGTGTGGTTTCCACAGATTGCAGTTTCCTCTTTACGGAAAATGGCTATTGTTACTTCACTTGATTATTTTAATAACACTTCGGTTAAGCGAATAGTTAATTCCGCTGTGCCTGTTATCAATTTTGAAACGAGGTACTTTGTGGATGTTGTTCCTGCCAAAGAGTGGCTGATCAGCTAAAGCAAATATTTTTTTTCATACAGGCCAAGCCGTTATCTATCGCAGCCGCGACCATCTTTCATTAAAATTAAAACGTATGATCGCTTTTGCTTCATTCGGCAAAAAAGAAAGTCCGATTAAATGATCCGCTTTTTCTTTTCCATTTACAAACAATTTTAGTATGCCTTCAACGGCCGCGCGGGGTAACCCGATTCTATTGCCGTAGGAGGTAAATTCATTACGAGTATAACTTCCATTCTCGCGGAATTCCGGAGTAGCTTTATCGCCTTCATATAGCCCGCCGGGTAATGCGAGCTCATTGCCCAGTTCGTGAAGCCGCTGGCAAAAAGCAAAGAAAACAGGTGCCATCATATAGTCGCCGCGAGGAGTTTTCACCAGGCCGTAAAAATTCCCATGTCCCCAACCGTTAGCTGTCAGCCATGAAAAAAGTACCTGCCTGAATAAACGTTCTTTTGCTATGAGGGATGCGGCACAAAAAGCATCAGCAAGTTCAGCCATCCGACGAAATGTGTTGAGTGGTTTTCCAGGGAGAGTATTTTGTTGCAGTGCATTAAAATCCTGGAATTCTTGCTTGCCGGAAAAAGTACCTGTGATGAGTGCGGGCTGGCCATCCGGGAAAAACACCAGGGCATTGGGAATGGTATCGATTTGAAAAACCTGCGAAGCCAGTTGCAAGCACAAATGTTCATTACCGGGTTGCTCCATTGCAAAGCGAAGATCGCTTTCTGCGCGAAATACCGTCTTCAGTAACAAAGTTCCGTTTATATCAGGCTGTAGCCGGTTTTTTACCTGGCTCATACGAAACCATGACTGACCCCCGTGTTGGAAACCGGGAACCTGAGCTGCTTCCCACTTTTCTTCAGAATACTTTTCAGGTAATACATGAAATACCTGCCGTCCACCAAAGAGGTTGCGCAAGGTGGCAGAACTGTACGTTTCAAAACCTTCCTTTAGCGTTCCGGGGCAACGAGGAGTAGCAAAAGCCGACCGGTTCATTTTTTGAGGCTGAATTTAAGCTGGATGCCCAGTACTCCCATTAGTTTATCCAGTGTTTCCAGGGAAGGGTTTCCTTTACCATTTTCCAGATCCCTGATGGTCCTGATAGCGATTTCAGTAAGGCTGGCCAATTCATCCTGCTTAATATTCAATTCTTTACGTCTTGATACGATCAAATCCTTTAACTGTAACAGAAGTGTATCCATGGGAAATCATAGGCTGTAAAATGCCGTTTGGATGTAAAAATAAATAAAAGTCTAAAAGTGACCAAATAGGATTGCAGTAAAAAAGCGTTTTAAATTAATCCACCGGAATTCCATCAAGGATTTTCCCGATCTCATTGAAAGCATTTTCATCTTTGAAAATATAATTCTCGGCTCCCTGTGAAATTGTTTGAAGGGCAACACCATATCGTTCCTGTCCGGAAAGGAAAACACAATGACACCCGGGAGCTGTTTTCTTCAGCTTCACCATGGTTTCAATGCCATTTATACCATCGGTTTTCAGGCCATCCAGGTGGTAATCAATTATGGCTACGTCCGGATCAAGGTAGGCCATTTTAACGCAATCTTCCCCTATCGGAAAATAATGCACTTCCCATTGCGGACGGGATTGCAAAAAGTCCTTCAGCATCTCAGCGAACATCGGATCATCTTCAACTATAAATAGCTTGCGCTTAGCCATATTCTTAGGGGTTACTTTGGTTCAGTAAAGATAAGTAATGTATTGAAAGTTGCAAAATGAAAA
>JALYQW010000132.1 GCA_030855635.1 Bacteroidota bacterium
GATTGCGTGTTATGAACTATGAAGGTATATTCTTTGTTAGGATTCTCTCCAAATATTGCGGTGCATTTATCTACAATTTTATAAATATCATTTTTTATTTTTACTGAATCATATTTAGCTTCCCCCACCATGGCAATATGATGTGGGATGCCTTTATAATCAAATGAAAATACAGTGTGGTTACCCAGAACAGTTGGCGCATCCACAAGTTCATCAAAATCAGCAGCGGTTCGGTGCCATATATTTTCGGCAGCCTTAGACAATCCGGTTGAAATTTTTTTCCAATCGTTTGCCGGGTTGAACCTTACCAAAAACGATTTGTCTTTGGTAGCATCCGTATACATATACAAGCCTACCCCATTGATATAAGCCTGGTCAACATCAACAAAACAGGATCTGACATTGAGCTCGTTCGCATAAACCATATAATCGCACGAGATGGCTGTGGACTTGCCCTGATACACCCTCCATACATTTTTTCGCACTTTAGTTACTTTCAAATTATTTCCCGATGCGTCCACGGCCTTGAATCCTTCCACATTTCGCGAATATTCCCGCACCATATAAGATCCCGGTGTCCATACTGCCATTTTTATATCCACGGAATCAGTTCCCAACTCCGAATACAGGGCACTGACTTTGATGTAATGGGAATTGGGATTTGGAAAGGAAATGTTGTAAGTAGTTTGCGCTTTACAGTTGAGCACTAAGCCCAGGATAAATAAAACTACTAGGCGATGGAATAAAGTCATATTAAATAAATTGTTTGTGCTCAAATCTAACAAAAACCTCCAAAAGATTCAATTTGAAAGCCTCATTTTACATTGTGATGCGGTTTATCATTCAAAACAACTCCCATTTTTATTGACTCGATTGTAAGATTCACGGATGAAACGAGTGTGAGTGCTACGGTCATTCGGTTGCTGCGATACTATGCGTAAAATAGCTTACAACTTTAAAAACCGCGCAAACACTGAAGATTCAAATTATAGCTTGCCGAAATGACATTGTTTTTTTAACAAACAACCAACAATCTTACACGTGATATTTTTAAACAATTCCGGTAAATCTGCATCTCAAACCACCCCTAATATTGTATCACACTCACAAACAAAAACACTTTGCCTATGGGAAAATAAAAGGTCAAGAAGTTCAACTCAAATGACAACGAAAGAATAGCAACCGAGATCGCTCCCGGTTGCTTTCTGCTTTTATTTGAAATGATTAAGACATTTTTCAAATTTTATTAACACGAATCCTGCACTTCTTTCTTTTCGGTATTTTTACAGTTCACCTATTATTTCACAAAATCCTTTTTCCACACGCTATAAAATGCCCCAGTTTTCTCATTTACACGTACATACACAGTTTTCACTACTCGATGGCGCTGCCGACATATCAAAGCTTTACAAAAAAGCTGTAGCACACAACATGCCCGCGCTGGCCATTACCGATCATGGGAACATGTTTGGAGCCTTCCAGTTTGTTGCTGAGGCTTATAAACATAAGGGTGAAGATGGCAAACTTAAGGTTAAACCCATTGTAGGATGTGAATTCTATCTGGTAGATAACCGTTACAAGCGGGTATTTACGAAAGATGATAAAGATCGCCGCTTTCACCAGTTATTCCTGGCTAAAAATGCAGAGGGCTATCAAAACCTCGTAAAAATGTGTTCGCTTGGATACATGGAGGGTTTGTATGGCAAATTCCCACGCATTGATAAGGACCTGGTGGTTAAATATCATAAAGGACTCATTGCCACCACCTGCTGTCTGGGAGCTTCCGTTCCTCAGGCCATTCTGCAAAAAGATGAGGCAGAAGCTGAAAAGGAATTCCAATGGTGGCTGAATCTTTTTGGAGAGGATTATTATATTGAAATTCAACGGCACGACATACCTGAACAAAACAAAGTCAACCAGCTTTTGCTTCGCTGGGCTTCCAAATACAATGTGCGGGTGATAGCATCCAACGATTCTCATTATGTGGATCAGCAGGATGCCAATGCCCATGATATTCTCCTGTGCATCAATACCGGCGAAAAACAAAGTACTCCTACAATGAAGGAGTTTTCGGATGATGAAATGTTTTCCAAAGGAAAGCGATTCGCATTTTACAACGACCAGTTTTATTTCAAAACACCGGAGGAAATGTCGGCACTTTTTATCGACATCCCTGAAGCCATCGACAATACCAACCACATTGTGGATAAGGTGGATGTACTGAATCTTAAAAAAGACATCCTGCTTCCCAACTATACCATCCCGCAAGGATTTTTAACCCAGGATGATTATTTAAAGCACATTACCTATGAAGGAGCACGAACCCGTTATGGTGAAATATCACCCGAAATAGAAGAGCGGCTGAATTTTGAGTTACATACCGTTAAAACAATGGGTTTTGCCGGTTACTTCCTCATTGTTTCCGATTTCATTCGCGCCGGTCGTGAAATGGGTGTTTTTGTAGGGCCCGGCCGTGGTTCCGCAGCAGGTTCCGCAGTTGCCTATTGCATAGGAATTACCAATATTGATCCTATTAAGTACAACTTGCTTTTTGAGCGTTTTCTAAACCCTGACCGTAAGTCGATGCCCGATATTGACACCGATTTTGATGATGAAGGGCGGCAAAAAGTGATTGATTATGTGGTTCAGAAATATGGCAAAAATCAGGTAGCTCAAATCGTAACCTATGGTTCGATGGCGGCGAAAATGAGTATTAAGGATGTTGCCCGTGTTCTTGATTTACCGCTTTCAGAGGCTAACTTCCTGGCCAAACTCGTTCCCGATAAACCGGGGATTTCCCTCGAAAGAGTGATTACCGCACCCATTGAAGGCGAAAAAGGGCTGAAAGAAAAAGAAGGCATCGGAGCCGATGATATGGAGAACGTAAAAAAGCTTCGTGAAATTCATAAAGGCACCGACCAGCAGGCGAAAGTTTTAAAAGAAGCACTGATCCTGGAAGGATCTGTTCGTGGAACCGGAATTCATGCTGCCGGAATCATTATTGCTCCTACCGATCTTACTGACCTGATTCCGGTTGCAACCGTCAAGGACTCTGATCTGCTGATTACTCAATATGATGGAAAAGTTATTGAAGATGCCGGCGTAATTAAAATGGATTTTTTAGGACTGAAAACCCTGACCATTATAAAATCCGCACTTGAATTGATTCGCCAGAACCATAACGTCGTAATCGATATTGACACCATTCCGCTGGATGATCTCAAGACTTTTGAATTGTACCAGAAAGGTGAAACCAACGGTACTTTCCAGTTTGAGTCGGCAGGAATGCAAAAACACTTGAAGGATTTAAAGCCTGATAAGTTTGAAGATCTTATTGCCATGAATGCGCTTTACCGGCCAGGGCCAATGGAATACATTCCAAATTTCATAGCGCGTAAGCTCGGTAGAGAAACGGTAACCTTTGACCTTCCTGAAATGGAAGAAATTCTGAAAGAAACTTATGGGATTACCGTATACCAGGAGCAGGTAATGTTGCTTTCGCAGAAGCTTGCCAATTTTACAAAAGGTGATGCCGATACCCTGCGTAAGGCTATGGGTAAAAAGCAACTCGACGTACTCAATAAAATGAAGTCGAAGTTCATGGAAGGATGTAAAGCCAATGGACACGATCCTAAAATCTGCGAAAAAGTATGGACCGACTGGGAGGCATTTGCGCAATATGCGTTCAATAAATCCCACTCCACCTGTTATGCTTTTGTAGCTTACCAAACCGCATACCTGAAGGCCCGTTATCCGGGAGAATATATGTCGGCGGTGTTAACTCATAACTTAAGCAATATTGATAAAATCACCTTCTTTATGGAAGAGTGCAAACGGATGGGTTTGAAAGTACTCGGTCCCGACGTGAATGAGTCGAAATACAATTTTGCAGTGAATGACAAAAGTGAAATCCGGTTCGGATTGGGAGCTGTTAAAGGTGTGGGAGAAGGTGCCGTAGAAGCTATTATTGCCGAAAGAACCGAAAATGGGCGTTTTAAAAATCTGATCGACCTGGTGACACGTGTCAATCTGAAAAATATTAATAAACGCTGCATGGAAAGCATGGTAATGGCCGGTGCCTTTGATTTTGATATGCAAACACATCGTGGGCAGTGGTTTGAAAAAGATCCCAGGGATAATAATATTACCAATCTTGAAAAAGCGCTCCGGTATGGTGGAGGTGCCCAGGATGCAAAAAACTCTCAGCAGGTTTCCCTTTTCGGGGAAGCTAGTGCCGTTGAAATGCCCGCACCCAGGTTTCAGCCTTCTCAACCGTGGTCGGAACTCGAAAAATTGAGAAATGAGAAAGATGTTGTAGGGTTCTATGTTTCCGGTCACCCCCTGGATACCTTCCGATTTGAAATCGACGCATTTTGCAATGTCCCCGTTAATCAACTGAGTGACCTGACAAAATTGAGGGGTAAAGACATTGCTTTCGCAGGAATTGTCACCAGCGCCAATCATAGGGTCACCAAAACCGGGAAGCCTTTTGGAACCTTGTTTATTGAAGACTATACCGGATCCACTGAACTGGCCTTATTTTCAGATGATTACCTAAAATTCAAACAGTATCTTACCCTTGAATATTATCTTTTTATAAGGGCAAAAGTCCAGTCAAGGTTCAATGATCCCAATAACCTTGAAATCAAGATCAGTAGTATAAAAATGTTGCCCGATGTAGGTAATGAATTTGCAAAAAGCATGACCCTTAGTTTGGATCTTGAGGAAATTAATGCCGATTCAGTAACCACGCTTGCTACCTTGCTGAAGGAATATCCGGGTAAACTTCCCGTTAAGTTTTCTGTTAGAGACAAAGATGCCCGGGTGGAACTAGCCTCTAAAAAAGTGAAAGTGGATTTCAGCAAGAAATTATTCGAAGAACTTGAATTCAAACAGGGAATCCGGTTCAAAATTAATATCTAACTGACGGATTGGCAGATTATGGTGGTGTGGAATGATAATTGGGTTGAGAGATTTACCCTGAAGTGATTGTAACGGGCAAGATGCGTTATCGGGTTGTTGAAGTCATTCAAATAAAATATCTATCATTTATCATTTATATTAAGCATTTTAAAAAACAAAAATTATGGCAATAGAATTAACAGACGCAAATTTCGATGAGATAGTATTAAAATCTGATAAACCGGTTTTGGTTGATTTCTGGGCGGAGTGGTGTGGTCCCTGCCGTATGGTAGGTCCGGTAGTAGAAGAACTTTCAAAAGACTACGACGGTAAAGCTGTGGTAGGAAAAGTTGATGTCGACAGCAATCCAGGTATTTCGATGAAATATGGCATTCGTAACATCCCAACCCTCTTAATTTTCAAAGGTGGTGAGATCGTCGACAAGCAGGTAGGTGCCGTTCCAAAATCGGTACTGGCTGGTAAGCTGGATGGGCAAATGTGATCAAGGAAGTGGGTGGTGGGTTGATGGGGGTTTTACGTTATCTTTCCCCTTTATTTATCATCTATCATTTTTCCTCTAGCATCTAGCATTTAGCATTTAATTATTTATCATTAATCATTTCCATAATGCCCATCAATCAACAGGAAGTCCAGCAATTAAGTCACCTGGAGTTCATTGCCCGGCAGGTGGTGGAGGGATTTATTACCGGATTGCATAAGAGTCCATTTCACGGCTTTTCAGTAGAATTTGCTGAACACCGGTTATACAATACAGGTGAAACCACGCGACATATTGATTGGAAGTTGTATGGCAAAACAGATAAACTGTTTGTCAAGCGTTATGAAGAAGAAACCAACCTTCGCTGCCAGATCATACTCGATAATTCCTCCAGCATGCATTTTCCCGGAAAGGATTTGCTTGAAAAAGGATTGATGAATAAGATTAATTTCTCTGCACATTGCGCTGCAGCGATAATGAACCTTCTCAAAATGCAACGCGATGCCGTTGGGCTGAGTATTTTTTCCGACAAACTTGAAACAAATACACCTGCACGATCAAGTACACTTCACCAGAAACTTTTATACATGAAGCTGGAAGAGGCAATGAATTCGGGTGGAAGTGAAATTAAAAAGCAGACATCCGCAGCAGAAGCATTACATCAGGTTGCTGAAACAATTCATAAACGTTCGCTCGTAATTATATTCAGCGATATGATGGACAATTCAGGCGACACCAATAATTTATTCAACGCTTTACAGCATTTGAAATACAACAAACATGAGGTAATTTTATTTCATGTGAACGATAAAAAACTGGAACTTGATTTTAAATTCGACAATCGTCCTTACCAGTTTATTGATGTGGAAACAGGAGAAAAAGTAAAAGTACACTCCAACCAGGTTCGTGAAATTTATCTTGAAAAAATGAACAAATTTCACCACGACCTAAAACTTCGCTGCGCTCAATACAAAATTGATTTCATTGAAGCCGATATCCACGAAGGCTATCGACAGGTGTTGATGCCCTATTTGATTAAGCGGCAGAAAATGTCGTAAGGAACATTTTACGTTTCAATTTCACGGTATGTACTCTATCGACCGGATTAACTGAACTACGTTCTATGGCAGTTTACAATAATGAATTGTATATAGGTGGTTATTTTGATAGAGTTAATGGCGATACAATCTATAATATAGCTAAGTTTGATGGTACATCATGGAGTGATGTAGGTGGTGGATTGAATTCTGTTGTGTTTGCCCTCTTAGTAGATTCAGCCAATAATCGCCTTTACGCTAGCGGAAATTTTAATTATGCTTCGGGTGGAAATGTATATTGTCCATCCAATGTGGCGTATTGGGATGGAGGTAATTGGATAGCCGTCGGAAGTAATTCCAGCACTAATCTATATCCTAGAGAACTTGCAATATGTAATGGTACATTATATGCAGGATTTACGCATTATGTTATGAATCAATTTGGAGATACTTTAAATGCTGTTGCTAAATGGGATGGTACCGACTGGCAACCATTAGGAAAGGGATTATATAATGATTCTCTTGTAGGATCAACCCAATCTCTATTGGCGCATAACAATGAACTAATTGTTGGAGGAAATTACACCAGTGCTGGAAATATTATTGCTAATAGAATAGCTATTTGGAATGATACGTTAAGTGGATTAAACTACCCTTCAGAGAAAGAAAATATTCAAATATTTCCTAACCCAACTACTAATACAATTATCATTGATTTAGAAAAACACTATGAAAAAGAATTGCCATTAACACTGGTGATATTAAATGTACAAGGAATTATTATAAAAAAATATATTATTAATAGTTTACAGACTACTATTGAAAATAATGGAATCAAATCTGGTATTTATTTTTAATATAATCAAGGATAATAATAAATTAATTACCCGAGAAATAATCTTTAATAATAATTAATTACTTACTTAAAATCTGAACCTTTCAATGTAAAATGTAGAATGTAGACCGTAAAATGTAGAATTAAAAACTTAAAATGAAAATGTAGAATTTAGAACGTAAAATTTAAATTTTTTTGTAGTCAATATTCTATTTTTTTCCCTTATGACTTATGACCAATGACCCTTTTTTTAATCGTGTATAAACCGGAATAATCTGTTCCACCTTATTTTATTAATGAACGAGCCGTTTGTATTCCATGACATCCAGATGAAAACAGCTTTACCAACAATGTGATCATCGGGAACAAATCCCCAGAAGCGGCCGTCAAGTGAGTTGTGGCGGTTGTCACCCATCATGAAAAAATAATCCAACTTGAACGTGTAGGAAGTAGCAGGAGCACCATTGAGCATAACCTGACCGTTCTTAACTTCAAGCGTATTGCCTTCGTACTTAGTAATACAACGGCGATACAGCGCAATATTTTTAGCATCCAGATTAATCTTATCTCCTTTTCTAGGAACATATAACGGACCGAAATTATCCACGTTCCATGGGAAGGATGGATCGTGCGGATAGATGTAATCTTCATAAATGCCCGATGGTGCTGTTAACTTTTTAACCGACTTCACATGCGGTAATTTTGCAATTTCAGAAGCGGCTTCACCGGTCATGAACAACCTGAAATCACCCTCAGCCATACCGGGTCCTCCCTCTGTAATATCGAGTTTCTCAAGTGTGCGTTGGTTAAAGCCTGTTCCATTCGTACTCACATCATATATCAATTGACCTTTTTCAGGAAATGCAATATTGTTACCATTGATGACCACCATGCCCCCTGTTACCGTAATAGTATCACCCGGTATCGCAACACAACGTTTAATGTAATGTGTTTTCTTATCAACGGGCCGGTCATCTTCCATAGGGTAGTTGAACACAACAATGTCATTGTTCTTAATTTCTGCAAATCCGGGTAACCGATAGTACGGAAGTTTGATGGCTTCTGAATAGGACTTCCCTCCTATAATCGGAAGCTCCTGGTGAGCAAAGGGAAATGACAATGGTGTCATTGGCGTGCGGGGACCATAATTCACCTTGCTGACAAAAAGGAAGTCGCCTACAAGCAGACTTTTCTCCATGGAAGGGGTAGGAATTGTAAATGCTTCAATAAGAAAGGTCCGGATGATTGTTGCAGCTATAACTGCAAAAATCAATGCATCCACCCATTCCCGTGTTTTACTTTTTGATCCGTCGCTCTTCCAAAATTTCCAATTCATAAGTTATTAATTAAATTAATTGAAGTTGATGTTTAAGATAATCATTTTGAACCCGGGTGCAGGAGATCCTGCATGGTATAAAACCCTTTTTTACCTGCAATCCAGGATGCCGCTACCAGGGCGCCTTGTACAAATCCAGCCCTGCTGTGTGCCTCATGCCGCAATTCGAGTTGATCAATTTCACTCACATATTTTATGATATGCGTACCTACTATATCGCCCATTCGCATAGAGTTAATCTTTAAATCTCCTGCACGAAATCTGCTTTCATCGGCACCATCCGGATCAAGATCGACCCAGCTTTTTTTTCCATCAATGTGTTCAATAATATCTTTCGCAAGTGTTATGGCTGTTCCGCTTGGTGAATCCATTTTTTGTGTGTGATGAATTTCTTCAATAGAAACTTCATAAGCAGGCTGATGATTCATAATTTTTGCAAGTACACGGTTCAGTTCGAAAAGAATATTAACCCCGATGCTGAAGTTGGATGCATATATCAGCGAATTACCGTTTTTTTCACAGGCTTCCTTTACTTCAGGAATTTGATCATACCAACCTGTTGTTCCTACCACAACAGGAATGTGGGCATCAAAACACTTGTGAATATTCTGAACCACTGTTGCCGGTGTACTGAATTCAATGGCTACATCAGCCTGTGATAATTTCAGCCGGTTAATATCTGTTGCATTGTTTGAACGGATGATCATAACCACCTCATGCTTTTGCGCGATGGCTGCCTGCTCCAGCTCCTTTCCCATTTTACCATGACCAATTAGTGCAATCCGCATTCCCTCGTCTATTAAAATTGAAAATTAAGGCTTATGGCAGGGCCTGCAAATTGTCCGGGTAAATAACCGGGTGTAATATTCAAACCCAACTCATCGCTTACGTTAAAATGAAATAAATGCGCATCAACGGTAGCATCAATAATATTCAATACGTACAATAAACCGATTCCAATCACACTCAGATCCCGGTTACGCCGGTAATAATTTTTTAATGTCACCAGGTCTTCATCAGCATAAATACCCACAAATTCATCTACTGTAAATTCATTTCCATCCAGTCGGGTTTTGTAAGCATCCTTATAGATGCTGTATTCATTATTATTGGTGACAACAAAATATCCTAACGCAGTAAAGCCTGCATAGATAATTGGAATTTTCCAGTATTTTTTGTTGTAGGCTTGTCCTGCTCCCGGTAAAACAGCCGACAAAATAGTTGCTTTCCGGGGTGAATGCAATAATGATAAACTGTCTTGTTGCACCTGGGCCACTACCGGTTGGGCATATACGCACAAAATAATCAGAAGAAAAAGTAGTCTGGCCACAGTATCGGGAGATTTATTGCTTACCCTTCCAGAATATCCAGCAGCCGGTTTAAATCATCGACGGAATAGTAGGAAAGAATTATTTTACCGGATCCTTTGGCTCCCTGTTTCAACTCCACTTTCGTCTCGTAAAAACCTGCAAGACGATCTTGTATGGCTTTGTATTCATATCCGGGTCCTTTTTGTTTCATTTGCTGGGTGGACTTTCCATTTTTCCCGGAGGCGGATCTTACAAGCTCTTCCACTTTTCTCACGGAGAGGCTGTGAAGTACTATGTCTTCATATATTTTTAACTGCATACCCACATCGTCAACATTAATAATTGCACGGGCATGTCCCATTGAAAGAATGCCGTCACGTATGGCAGCCTGGATCTTTGGAGGCAGTTTCAGCAATCGCATGTAATTGGTAACGGTACTTCTGTCTTTCCCAACTTTTTCAGCGAGTTGCTCTTGCGATAAATTACATTCATCGAGCAGCCTTTTGTAGCTAATGCCAATTTCAATAGGGTTCAGGTTTTCTCGCTGAATGTTTTCAACCAATGCCATTTCAAGCATTGCCTGATCATTGGCAATTCTCACATATGCAGGAATCACTTCCAGTCCGGCGAGTTTGCTGGCACGGAAACGTCTCTCACCTGAAATAATCTGGTAACGGTCGTAACCGAGTTTTCTAACCGTGATGGGTTGTATGATGCCTTGCTGACGTATAGATTCAGAAAGTTCTTTGAGTGCATGTTCTTCAAAATCCGTCCGTGGCTGAAAAGGATTCGTTTCAATTTTATCAATACTGATATTGGCAACGGAACCTGCCACCGCGGGAGAGGCGGTAACATCGGCATTAGTGGTGATATCGGTATCGGCTCCTGAGAGTAATGCACTAAGGCCTTTACCAAGAGCTGATTTTTTAGGTTGAGTCACGGGGTGATGGTGTTAATATTAATTTCAGTTTTCACTGATATTGCCAATAGGAAGTGTTTTTACAACCTTTTCTTCCTGTGGCATATCTGTGAGGTTATTTTTTTGAAGAATTTCGCGTGCCAGGTTGAGGTAGTTGATGGCTCCTTTACTGAAAGCATCATGCATGATGATAGTTTCACCAAAACTCGGAGCTTCCCCCAGCTTGGTATTTCGCTGAATGATGGTATCAAAAACCATTTGCTGGAAATGTGTTTTGACTTCTTCTACAACCTGGTTGGAAAGTCGCAGGCGGGTATCATACATCGTCAATAAAATTCCTTCTATTTCAAGATCCGGATTCAAACGCGTTTGAACGATTTTTATGGTATTGAGAAGTTTGCCTAGTCCTTCAAGCGCAAAATATTCACACTGCACCGGGATGATTACTGAATCGGAACCGGTAAGTGCATTAATGGTGATCAATCCCAGTGAAGGTGAACAATCAATAATGATAAAATCATACTGATCCCTCAATCCTTCAAGAACCAGTTTCATCATCCGCTCCCGGTTAGGAAGGTTGATCATTTCAATTTCAGCACCCACAAGGTCTATATGGGAAGGAAGCAGGAATAAATTCGGTGTGGTGGTAGCAAGGATGATATCTTTGGGATTCACATCATTTACAATACATTCGTAAATGCTGGTTTTTATGTTCCTGGGATCAAATCCAACACCGGATGTGGCATTAGCCTGTGGATCGGCATCCACCAACAGGGTTTTGTATTCCAATACCGCTAAACTTGCCGCCAGGTTAATAGCGGAAGTGGTTTTGCCTACGCCCCCTTTTTGATTTGCTATGGCTATAATTTTGCCCATGATCTGGAATTATTGTTTTCTAAATTAAAATACGGTGATTATAAATTTTTAACCCACAAACCGGCAATGGTATCTTCAAACTGAAGCACTCCGGCTGATTTGCTATACCACACTTTACGGATTTTGTTTCTTGCATCTGTTAAACCGGTGGCATCCAGAACAAAAACATCATTGTATGATACTCCGCCTATGGTGACAATAGCCGGAGGTAAGTTTGTAAGCGGTATGTTTTTCAAAGGAAAATGTGGCCAGGAGAACGTAACAAGTAATCCATCATCACTGGGTTTGTAAATATATAACAGACCATAACTGTCATCCGGGTGAAGCGCAGTAGTGTCATTTAATTGTTTAAATGAAGCCGTAGTGAATTCATTGGCCGAATCATCGTTGTCGTTATATGACTTGGTGCGCAACGTCACGAGGAACTTTACAGATTCCGTTCCATTATCGAATTCATCAACCTGGTAATTTTTGTAAACCAGCCACGACATATCTTCATCGGTTAATTTATGATAGTTGATTTTTTTACACGAACCCGTAAATAGTGCTCCAGAGAGCAGCAGTAGCATGAGCACGAGTTTCATTAAATGGCAGGATCTGGTCATGTTATTAGTATTTGATATGATTTACTTAAACATCAATGGTTTCACCTATGGCAGGAAGCAACAGGTCTTTTCCTGCTCTCCAGAATTTATCAATGGCCTCTGCTGGGTCTATCATAATAGTTCCAAAGGTATTATAATGAAGCCCAATTATTGTGTCACATTTTATATAATCGGCAGCAATAATAGCATTTTCGATTCCCATAGTAAAGTTATTACCTATAGGCATTAAAGCAAAATTCATTCTCTTAAATTCACCAATAAGTTTCATATCATAGGTCAGAGCCGTGTCACCTGTATAATAAAAACTTTTTTCATCTGATTCTACCAGGAATCCCATTGGGTTACCGCCGTAGCTGCCATCGGGCAAGGAACTGGAATGAACTGCATTTACACACTTCACTTTACCAAAATCAAAGAACCAGTGGCCGCCGATATTCATGGCGTGGGTATTAGTGATCCCCTGGTTTTTGACCCAGTTAACAATTTCATAATTACTGATTATTAATGAACCGTTATTCTGTGCTATTCTTCCTGCATCAGCAATGTGACCATCATGACCGTGTGATACAAAAATATAATCTGCCTTCACCTGGTCAACATCTATGTGACGGGCCAGTTCGTTGGGTGAGATATACGGATCAAACAACAGGTGTTTGCCATTTACAAGAACCGAAAAACAGGAATGTCCATAATAGGTGAGTTTCATGCACTTATAATCACTTCACAGAATGAGTGTGAAGAAATGCAAAGTTAAACATTATCAATGGATTCTGAAGTGTTAAATATCGGTCATCCTATTTCAAACTAACTTATTATTTCTGTTTTTTATTAACAAGCTCCTGTTTGTTGTTCATAAGTAATAACTAATTTAGTATCTTACAATTTGTCATGAACTTTAAATCAATAATTATCGCCCTAGTGGCCCTGATACTGGCGGGGTTTTCCACGTTCTATCAACCCGATTCAACATCCGGTAAACGTAAAAAAACCCGGCTTTTGTATGCGGGTAAATCGATGGCCGACTGGCATGCCCAGCGAAGTTACCCCGGTGAAACAATCAACATGAGAGGGATATCAGAGGGTTTTGCCAGCATGCAGCAGAATAACCTGAAAACTAACTTTTTTCCTGGAAGTTGGGAAGATATTGGTCCGAAAAATTTCGGAGGACGCACCCTAGCACTGTGTTTCAACCCCTTAAATCCGAATACCATTTATGCCGGTTCTGCCTCCGGTGGCCTATGGAGAACTTATTCAGGTGGTTCCGGTGCAACAGCCTGGCACCAGGTGGAAACCGGATTCCCGGTTCTCGGAGTAGCAGCCATAGCAATTAACCCACTCGATACCAACGAAATTTTCATCGGTACCGGTGAAGTTTATAATGATCAGAATACAGGAACAGGTTTCGCAGTGCGCACCACGCGGGGAACGTATGGAATCGGAATTTTAAAAACTATCAACGGTGGAAGCACCTGGGTAAAAAGCCTCGACTGGCAATTCGATGATCTGAGAGGAGTTCAGGATATCATTATGAACCCGTTGCGACCAGCTACTTTGTTTGCAGCCACCACGGAAGGCACTTACCGGTCGTTTGATTCAGGGCAGACCTGGAATTTGGTTCAGACAACCCGGATGGCTACTGACCTGCTGATGATGCCGGGAGATACTTCCATCGTTTTTGTAGCGGCAGGAAATTCCTTTTCCTCCAATCCCGGCATCTACCGCTCCGTTAATGGTGGCAGCACCTTTACAAAAATTACCAATGGATTGCCGGCAACCTTCAGTGGTAAAGCAATGCTGGATGTTTGTATTTCCAATACCCAGATTCTATTTGCCAGCATTGGGGAACAGCTTTCGGGATTGGGACTTTACCGTTCTGATAACGGCGGTCTGAGCTGGTTCCAGGTCAACAACACCGATTTCCAGACCTACCAGGGTTGGTATTCACACGATGTAGTTGTTAAACCTTCCGATCCGCAAATAGTGATTGCAAGCGGAATCAATGTCTGGAAGTCTTATGATGGCGGAACGAATTTAACGGAGAAAGCTTTTTGGTTCAACTGGGATTTTAATGCCACTACGGTGGGAGGTTCTGAAGGTCCGCCGGATTATGTGCATGCCGATATTCACCGGATGTATTATCACCCACAGGATGATGACATAATTTATCTGGCTACCGATGGCGGAGTTTTCAAGTCGTTGGATGATGGTGAAACATTTGAAGGATGCAACGGCGGATATCAGACCCAGCAATTTTACGCCAACTTCTCCTGTTCAACAACTGATTCGCTATTTGCAATTGGAGGCATGCAGGATAATGCAACAGCTGTTTATGAGGGCAATGCCGGATGGAGAAGGGTGATTGGTGGTGATGGTCTTTCGACTGCCATACACCCGGTGAATGACCAGATTGTTTATGGGTCATCGCAATATCTCAATGTTTTAAAATCTACCGACAAGGCACAATCCTTCAGTGGCATTCAGGTGCCGGGTAATTCAGCGAGTCCTAATACCAACTTCGCAGGTCCTTATGTTCTTTGTCCTTCGAGCCCAAATACCATTTATGCTGGGCGGAATAAGGTTTATAAAACAACCGATGCCGGTCAGAACTGGACTCCGACCAACAATAATTTGATACTGGATGGCAATGCCGTGCTGGTGCTTGAGGTTGCCGACAACAATGCATCGCTGGTTTATGCCGCTACTGCCCCTGTAGTTGTGTTGCAACCTGGTCTGTTCAAAACAACCAATGGAGGAACTTCATGGACTAATGTAACAGCGGGTATCCCTAACCGTTATCTCATGGATATTGCCATCAGTCCATCGAATAACGATATTGTTTTCGTGGCTGTTTCAGGATTTGGCTCACCTCACCTGTACAAATCAGTTAACGGTGGTGCTTCATGGAGCCCGTTTGGAACCGGATTGCCTGATGTTCCCGCAAATTCAATCACAATCGATCCGCTGAATACTGCCGTCATGTACCTGGGTAACGACATCGGCATATATGTTTCCATCGACGGAGGCACATCCTGGCAACCATTCAATGATGGGCTTATTGACGGTACTTTCGTGATGGATATCAGCATATCTGCTTCAAACCGGAAATTGCGTTTAGCCACGCACGGTAAAGGAGTTTATGAGAGAGATATGCTTCCGGTAACGGTGACAGCAATCAGTGAAATTTATCAGAACAGTTCGCTAGAAATCGGCCCCAACCCCGTTGTCACTGAACTGAATGTTGTGATAGAGAATGTTGACCCGGGTGCTTCACTGATAATTTACGACGTAAGGGGAAGTATAATTCGGGAGTTGAAACATCCTGCTAAGCAAGCTATCATTAATCTTGAAGCTTTGAAAAGTGGTCGTTACTACGTTGTGGTTGAAAACAGCAAACAGCGTTTAATACGATCCTTTATCAAATTATAACGGGAAAGAGTAATTATTTCTTTACTGAAACTCTATTCAAACCTTCTTCGGCTACAGTATAACCCGGCCGAACGTTAAGAGCAATTTTAAAATCTGTTGCCGCATCCTGTTTGTTACCCACCGCTTCCAGGCAAAGCGCCCTGTTATAGTATGCTTCGGCATACCGGGGATCAGCCAGTATGGCCTGTGCATAATGCTTGATTGCCTCAGGATAAACTTTTAAATAAATTTGATGAATATAGCCCAGGTTAAAATGGGCATTTTTATTTTGAGGATTCAGTTGTACGATGGTAGTATAATCCTGGATGGCTTTATCCAGATTGTTGTGATCCTGGTACCACAATCCTCTTCCGTAAAGTGCTTCTTCACTGCCCGGTCTTAATTTGATTGCGTTACTAAAGTATCCTTCCGCGATGGGATCATTTTTAATCTGGTAGAGAATTCCTAACTGCATATAGGCGTTGTAGTAATCAGGATCGGCTTCAATAGCTGATCTGAAGTCGCTGATTGCTCTCGTGGTATCTCCATTTTCCTTAAAATTCATTCCTCTCATGAACCACGCGGTGGTGTTAGTTTTATCTTTCTCAATAATTTTAGTCAGCAATTTTACTGATTCTGCATATTGCCTGACGATCAGGTTTAGTTCCGCCAGTCGCATCATGGCTTCAGTGTTTTCCGGATCCAGTGCTATTGCTTTTTCAAGGTTGGTTTTTGCTTCATAAGAACGATTAGCGGCAAACGAAAGATCAGCCATTGTTAGAAAGTAAACCGACCGTGTGCTGTCAATTGTCATCACCTTGGTCATATCGGTCAAAGCATCCTGGAACCGTTTCATCTGAATAAAAACTTTTGCCCGTTCATGAAGCAATTCAGCATCACCCGGTTTTTTTGCGATCTTATTGTTCAGCTGCTCCAGTTGTTTTCCTGCAGGCGTGGTATCAGTAACGGTGGTTGCTGTATCATTGGCATCAGTTTTTTTTTCGCCGCAACTTGCAATAATTAGCAAAACACTCACAAGCCATATCAGGTTTTTCTTCATTTGAGGAATCATAGCAGTGCGAAAATAGTTTAAAAAACAAAAGCCGGGACGAACCCGGCTTCCATCTGATGAATAAAAGTGCTCATTCTCCTGCAGCGGCAGCTAATTTTGCCTCCCGGATTTTATTTTCAATTTCCTCTGCCAGTTCTGGATTGTCTTGAAACAACTGGCGAACGGCTTCGCGACCTTGTCCCAGTTTGGTATCACCATAACTGAACCACGAACCGCTTTTCTTAATAATATTTAATTCGACTCCGATATCCACGATCTCACCGGTATGACTAATACCTTCTCCGTAAAGGATATCAAATTCAGCAGTACGGAACGGAGGTGCTACTTTATTTTTCACAATTTTTACCCGTGTCCGGTTACCTATGATATTTTCTCCGTCTTTTATTTGCCCGATACGACGGATATCGAGGCGAACGGATGCGTAAAATTTCAAAGCATTACCCCCGGTTGTAGTCTCAGGATTTCCAAACATCACACCTATTTTTTCACGTAACTGATTAATAAATATGCAGCAGCATCCGGTACGGCTGATTGTTCCGGTAAGTTTTCTAAGGGCTTGCGACATCAGGCGTGCCTGCAGTCCCATTTTAGACTCACCCATTTCGCCTTCGATTTCAGCCTTCGGGGTTAAGGCAGCTACAGAGTCAATAACTATGATATCGATGGCTCCTGAACGAATGAGGTTTTCTGTAATTTCAAGTGCTTGTTCGCCATTATCGGGCTGGGAAATGAGCAGGTTTTCCACATCCACTCCCAGTTTTTGAGCATAATAGCGGTCGAAAGCATGTTCAGCGTCGATAAAAGCAGCGATACCACCATTTCGTTGAACTTCGGCAATTGCATGAATAGCCAGCGTTGTTTTTCCTGATGATTCAGGTCCGTATATTTCGATGACCCTTCCTTTAGGGAGACCACCAATTCCGAGTGCAATATCCAATCCGATTGATCCGGTGTGAATGGATTCAATGGCTTCAATGGGAGAATCGCCCATCCGCATGATGGTGCCTTTTCCATAGGATTTTTCAATACGGTCAATCGCGAGCTGTAGTACCTTGAGTTTCTCTTTGCTGTTTGTTTCTGTAGTAGACATGGTTAGAAAATTTATTATGAACTGATTTATTTATTCTATTGGAAGGCACTTTTTTGTCTGAAAAAATCTAATTATTCTTTCAATAATTCTGCAACATCTCTTTTTTCAACCGACATCCTTTTAACGGATACAAAGTTGCATTGTTTATTCCGGTATTTCAATATGCCTGAAAAAAACTTTTCAACAATATATAGCGAATCAGAGGCAAAATGATTGCAATACTATCAAAGTAGATAACGTATTGATCTGCTGATATGATTGTAAATTTAAGCAAAAATCGTGGTGGAAAAGGGATCAAAAAATAACCAGTGAGGCAATGGTAGTGAAATCTTCGGAAACGGGCGGTATTGTTGAGGAAGTGTTAGATTTCGGATGATAGCTATAATAATAATTGGTTTAGCCCGGTACGTTCAAAGGGATGAAAAAGCCGGGTGAAACCACACCCGGCCGAACCAATAAACCGAAAAGCCTCATTGAAATTGTTTACCTGTTTTTCTTTTTTGCATCGATTTGAATTCCTTCCTTACTAATGTTGATATCTACATCTTCACTTTGTATCACAAAATCAGAATCATGAGGGGGCCCGAGTTCATCCACAGTTACACCATGTTCCCCGATTCGAATGCGTACGTCTTTGTCATCATCATGCCTGGAACTGTGATCCGGCAAATTGCAGCCAAGGCATTCGAGGCCGCGAGAGGTCATCGTCCATAATTTTCCTACCATATCACCGTCATAAGTGTTGGTTACATTTTCGATATCATAAATTACATCATCAATATCCCGAGCCAGGTAAACACTTTTGCCTTCCGGAACTTTCAGAATCAGTTGTATTTTTTGCTGACGGAATTTAGTCCCACGAGGAAGAATAAAGGTTTCATCAAACCGGATCAGGGAATCGGTTTGCTCCACATGATATTCCATGGTTCGTGCATTATTAACAGCCTGCCTGCGGTCATTCCCCCTTGCTGAGGCGACCTGCACCAGTTCAAATTTCCCGGTGGTCGATTTAATGATATTCATCCTTACATCACCCATACGAATGGTATCGTTATCTTCCGATACATCCCAGGGGTCATTTAATTTATCATTGTGGATATAAAAATATTCATCACGGTATTTATCAGGTGACAAAACATCGAGGTACAGTGTATCGGATAATGGCTGCATTATAGGAATTTCAGTACGCTGCGTTTCCCTTACCCTGAAGTCACTTGCGATTGATGTTGCAACTGAGAGGGAAATTATAATTCCCACAACCCAGAGTGCAAAGGCTGACCAGTTGAGAATCCTGCTTTCCACTTTTATTTTGAACAGCACCTTAATTGCCTTGAAAATGATCACGATCAGGGGAATTCCTATTACAAGGAAAGCTCCTGACAAAGCCATGGTTTGTTGCCAGGGATCCATAAACATGTCGGTGATGAAAAAGGGGATGGCAATTCCACCTACTCCAAGTATGCCCAGTAACGCCAGCGCAAAACTGATTAATATGAGTACACCGATGATGATAAAGAGTACGGCTAAAATTTTTCCCAATAACCGGAAAATGCCTGTAAAGATCTGGCCAAGGGCGTCGAAGAATCTTGCAACACCGGATTGTGTTCCATGCTGACTATAGTGACTCCTTACGGAACTTATTTCTTCTTCAACGCTCTTTTTAATATTGGTGATGTTCACCTTCTCCCCTTTCATCTCCAGCTTTTCAGCGGTATTAATTGCTTTGGGCATAACAATTACCAGGATAATGTATATAAACAAACCTGAACCAAAAACAAAAAACGCTATGGCAAATGCTATTCGTAGCCAAACAGGATCCAGGCCGATGTAATGGCCAAGCCCCGAACACACCCCGCCAATCACCCGGTCATCCGGATCGCGGTACAGCCTGCGATACGTTCTGCGCTCGCTGGCGGAAGCAGGAATGGGTTCACCAGATGATTCATCGTGCAAACCGGCAAACATCTCAGGGCGACCCATGATATCAATGATCTGATCAACATCACTTTCAACGATTACCTGCTTGCCATTTGTAATGCGTTCCTGGAACATTTCACCAATACGTCCTTCTATATCCTGGATGATTTCATCTCTGCCATCAGATGTGGTGAAATACCCTTTGATGGCGTCCAGGTAGCGGTTCAACTTATCATAAGCCAGTTCTTCAATATGAAAAACAATGCCTCCTATATTTACTGATAATGTTTTGTTCATGGTTGTGCGTTTTGTTTGGCGGTTTGATTTACTGCAGCTACCAGTTCAGCCCATGTTACCCGGAGCTCTTTAAGGAATTCTTCTCCCAGTGGAGTAAGTTTATAATATTTCCGGGGTGGCCCGGCATTCGATTCCACCCAATTATAAGCCAGCAGGCCGGCATTCTTGAGTCGTGTAAGTAGCGGGTACAGCGTACCCTCCACTACTATAAGCTTTGCCTCTTTCATTTTCGTAATAATATCGGAGGGATAAATCTCTCCTTGGGAAATGATACTCAGAATGCAAAACTCCAAAACTCCTTTGCGCATCTGGGCCTGTGTGTTTTCTAAATTACCCACGTTGTTTTGTTTTAGAGGTGAGACTTAATCAATGATATTTATTCTTAATGCTGTTGGTTGTTGTTCCTTCCCAACTCTCTGTTCCGACGTCAGGAATAAAGAATTTTAAAAGAATGGCACAAAGATATAAAAAGCTTATAGTACTTTGCAATGCATAGTACTGTTTATTTTTAATATTTAACTAAACAATTGATAATCAACAGATAAATTTTAATTCCCTTTAAGGAAAGTCTGAAAAAGTCTACTTGGAAGGTTGTATTAAGAAAAATTGCCGCGTTATCATCTTTGATCCCAGCTTTGAGATAATGTAACAAATGCGTCATTTTGTTTAAATATTATAATAATTTCTTAAACAAATAATAAATATTTATAGATTTATGACTATATTTGTGCTATATTTCATATAAATTATTAAACATATGACACAAGTTGAATTTAATCATGCCGTACAGTGCCAGTATAAGCCTTTAAGGGGCTATGCAATGAAGCTGGTTCAGGATGTTGAAAATGCCAACGACCTGGTGCAGGAAACTATGTTTAAAGCTTTCCGGAATAAAGAGAAATTTGCTGAAGGAACCAATCTGAAGGGATGGCTGTACACCATCATGAAAAACATTTTTATTAATAATTACCGGAGGATGGTGAATAGTAATATTTTTTCTGATGACACCGAAAATCAGTATTACATCAACTCGTTAAACAATTCCGACAAGAATGCTGCCGACAGCAGATTGGCGATGCAGGACATTCACCAGGCCATAGATAGTTTGACGGATAATCTAAAAAAACCATTTATGATGAGTTTTGAAGGGTATAAGTATGAAGAGATCGCTAATCACCTGGCCATACCTCTTGGTACCGTTAAAATCCGGATTCATAATGCAAGGCATAAACTGCAGGATGCATTGAAGCATTATGGCCACCAGTTTGGTTTATCAAAAAATTGATAGCGATGTCAAATTCAAAATAGCTGATGACTCATCAAGGAGGTTTGTCGATTTTAACCATGCGGTGATTGGTTGTTTAAATCAACTTTAATAATTCACATTTCCTCCTGCTTCCTGTTATAAAATAAATCCCCCCTCCCTATTTTCTTTGTATCCTGGTAATACATTCGAAGCAGGCTATCTGTCTTTGTTGAAACCGGATCTTTTGAACTCTGGTTATAAACCCACCTGATTACATAATCAATTTTCACCCCTGTGGCAACTTCATAATTAGCAATATCAATTACAGGGTTCAGGCTTTGTGTAAAATTCCCTGCAAGGTTGCCGGGCTTTGTGTCACGATTCCACCGCAAGGGAAATTCCTCCAGCACGGCTTCATAATTATCGAGCAACACCAGGTTGTTTGTAGCACCGGCATAACCTGACAAATTAGTATGCAACCAGTTTTGAGAATAATTCAAGGGCAAAACAACACTACCTGATGGAATTGCAGCAGCTACTTCAATATAATTTGTCGCATCGGAATTCAATTGTGCTGCAACCTCCATACGATAAGAAAACGTTGAAAAACTGACGTATATTCCAGTGAGCGCAGCAGCCAGTGAAATCCATGCTGGAAAATTTACAGTAAGCAACCAGGTTGCTGCGAAAGCAAGTGCAATTAACAAAATACGTAACGAGATAAATCCTCCTGAGGCCATTCCATCGGGAATAATAAAGTACAAACCCATCATTAGAAAGGAAAAAATTAACAGGCAATCAGCGGTGTTACGGAATAATTTTTTTCGAATACGATATACTCCAGCAATCAAAATCAAAATTACAATTGCTTTCATAAAAACTGCAGTATAAGGTACCTCTTCCGCTCCGTTTAATCCTACAAAAGCTGCGCCTTCATCAAGCCATTTTAACAAAGTGCCGATAGGAAGTTGTTCCGTTTGATTGCGGAAACCTTCCATGTTTCTGGAGGAAAAAAACCGTGAAGTCAATATCAATCCCGGGAGAAAACATAGCAAACGCAAAAAATTGTTTCTGGTGAAAAGTGTTTTCTTACCGGATACTATGCTGTTCCATGAAAGATAACAACACACAAATATCAATGCGATAGCGAATGCCAGCACATGAGTGAAATAAAGTAAGGTGGTAACTAAAATTAATTTAGGGAACGGGTACTTTAATTCCTCCCATCTCACCATCCACGAAAGTGTAAAAAACATTAATGCCAGGGCAAGCATAAAGTTGAAAAAACCAAGGTATAACGTTATGGTATATAGGAAAGGTAATAAAAACAAAAGCTGCCAGGAAGGAAGGGCACCGAAAGCACGTGACAGACTGTAGATACCTGCAGGTACTCCGGCTACAATTAAAAGCACAGTAATTTTTTCCACCAGCCAAACAGGTAACACAACTCCGGTTACAACAGCAATTAAATGGCCCGTCCAGTTTGGAACCAGCTCCTGGTTGAAATTAAAAAACGGCGCATAAATGATTGCATCTCCCCACAAGAGCTCCCTTATGATTCGTGCATTGTACAAATGTGCGGGGCCATCAACTGTTGGAAAATAAAGGAAACCCCATACAGGGGCCAGGGCAACAAGGAATATGAAAACTGAAACGGTATGAATAATTAACGGGCGATTGAAAATAGTTTTTTTCATAAACTGATCGCTACCATTAACTTTTACTTATTCAAGCGTTCCAATTTGTAATCTGTGATTTTTAAAACGGAAATGGATTTATTTTCGATGCCTCCTGAACCGGTGGAAACGAAATTATAATTTTCATTGCCACTCTTAAATGATGACATCATCAGGTTTTCCATTCCGGTATATTCTTGCCGCAACGACAAACCCAGCCGATAAACGATATCAAAACCATTATAAGCATTAGACAAAGGATCCGAATAATACCTGCTCACAAATGATTTCCTGAACATGGATTTCTCCTTTTCATCTGTATCAATAAAATTATTGTCAAACAGGTGAACCTGGAGATTATTTAACATGTTAAAATCGATGGATTCAAAATTCAGCCATGTAGGTAAACCACTAACTTTAATGCCAAAAATATTTTGCTCTTCAAGCAGTGCCAGAACAGGACTCACGAAGGCTTCATCAGATGAAATCACAAAGACGAGGTTACGTTTTGTTTTGCTTAACAAGCCCGTGATGTCTTTATATTCTTTTTTAGTCGCATTAAAATCCTGGAAATCAGAATCACCTTTTAATTTCAGAATCTCCTCACGGAAAATACTTGCCAGTTCATCTTCACGGCGAGTGGTTCGGAACAACAGAATAATGTTGGCGTTGGTGTACTGATCGAGCATGAAAGCAACCATCTCGCGGCATTGGGTCTTGGTAGAAGCATATGCTAATGCAACGTTTTCATTATCTGATAACAATTGTGGCGACCCAGCTGATGTTAAAACCAGTTTAATATTATTTGTTTTTGCAATCCGCGCTGCTACTTCTGCGAGATTATTCGGTAAGGAAGCAATCACCAGGTCAGCATCCTTGACCACTGCGTTGGTCATCATTCGCACAACACCTGCCGAATCAGAAGGCGTGTCATAGGAATTTAACTTTACTTCCACTTTTTGCGATTTCAGTGAATCCACAGCAATCAGGGCTCCTTCATAAAAATTTAATGCTCCAAGCGAAGAAGGATTAATTTCCGGTTCAGTAGTTTCATCAATCGACGTCACAAAATTCTTTTCCAGCTCAAATGGCATGATCATAACAAATCGCATTTTAACCAGCTGGTCTTTTTTAATATCTTCCTTTTCCTTTACAACAGGCGGCTGTGGAACAGGTTGGGCTACTTCAGGTTTTTGGGGTGTGGATTTGGTGGAACTTTTTGTTGATTTGCAGGAAGAAAAAACAACAGGAATTGAAAGTATCCCTATTAATAACAATAAAATTCTAAAATTAATTTTGACCATCTTCTGAATATTATTGCTGATTATTCCCATTCAATTGTTGCCGGTGGTTTAGAACTGATATCATACACCACACGATTTACACCTTTAACCTGATTGATTATATCATTTGAAACCTTACCAAGAAATTCATAGGGTAAATGACACCAGTCGGCAGTCATGCCATCGGTGGAAGTTACTGCACGCAGGCTGACCACATTTTCATACGTTCGTTCATCACCCATTACCCCTACTGATTTCACCGGAAGCAGTATGGATCCGGCCTGCCACACGGAGCTGTATAAGCCTGAAGTTTTAAGTCCGTCGATAAAAATCGCATCTACCTCCTGGATAATTCTTACTTTTTCAGGCGTCACATCCCCCAGGATCCTTATGCCCAGACCTGGACCGGGAAAGGGGTGCCGGTTTAACAAATCGGCATGCATTCCTAACGCTGTGCCTATGTTCCGAACCTCATCTTTGAATAAGGCCTTAAGTGGTTCCACTACTTTTAATTTCATTTTCTCGGGCAGGCCTCCAACATTGTGGTGCGATTTAATGGTAGCACTGGGACCCTTTACGGAAACCGATTCAATAACGTCGGGATAAATTGTGCCTTGTGCAAGCCACTTCACGTTTTCAATCGTATGAGCCTGCCGGTCAAACTCCTCAATGAAAACTCTACCTATTGCTTTCCTTTTTAATTCAGGATCAGAAATGCCTGCCAATTCCCTATAAAAATGATGCGAGGCATCTACGCCGGTAATCTGCAATCCCATATGCTGGTAGGCATCGAGCACCTGTTGAAATTCATTTTTACGCAACAAACCATTGTCGATAAAAATGCAATGCAGGTTTTTTCCGATTGCCCTGTGAAGTAATACTGCCGCTACTCCGGAATCAACTCCTCCCGAAAGTCCTAATATTACTTTATCATCTCCTAGTTGCGACTTAAGACCCGCAATGGTTTCATCAATAAAAGAACCAGGCGTCCAGTCTCCGGTACAACCGCATACTTCGAATACGAAATTGCTCAATATTGTTTTTCCTTCAGAAGTATGTACTACTTCAGGATGAAACTGAACACCGAACGTATTTTCACCATGAATTTTATAAGCAGCCACTTTCACGGTATCCGTGCTTGCGATTACTTCAAATCCTGTAGGAATTTCTGTAATAGTATCGCCGTGTGACATCCACACCTGTGAGGAAGCACTTACATTTTTCAAAAGCACATCACCATTGCCGTGGGAACTTAACTGAGCCCTGCCGTATTCGCGTGTTTTGGAGGGCATAACGCTTCCGCCTGCCTGTTGAGCCATAAGCTGGGCGCCATAACAAACTCCGAGTACCGGGTATTTTCCCCTGTATTCAAGGGTTGGTATTTCAGGAGCATTTTGATCGCGTACCGAAGCAGGGCCTCCGGAAAGAATGATGCCTTTATACCGGTTGAGATCGGAAGGCAGGTTATTGTAAGGATGGATTTCACAATATACATTTAATTCGCGTACCCTTCTGGCAATCAGCTGGGTATATTGTGATCCGAAATCGATTATTAAGATAGCCTGATGCATGGCCAAATTTAGGAAAAAAGATTGTAGTTTGGGTGAATGTGAGGCCCGGCATCCGCATTACCGTTCTGTTGTATAAAACTAAACAACTGCTAACTTTAGCGTTCTTCCAACAACTTAAAATTAAGTTCAAAGTCCACTGTTTCCTGCTTTTTCATAGGGATGTCCCAATATCCGGAATAATTGATTTTGGATGGGTAAAGAACATTGCGATCGTAACTCATGGTTACTTTCATGGAAACATCGAATTCAAATAGCAAGCCCCTGTACTGGTAATGATAATCGCGGTAAACAATATTGAAAGTTTTCTTGTCGAACCAGGTATTCAGACTCTTAAGCACCGGGTAATCGCCCGATCCGGGTTTGGCAATACAGGAAAAAACATAACAGGATACGGTATCCTGGTAGGGCCTGGAAGTAATGGAATAATCATAATACCGCACCATATCATCATCAAAAATAGCAAGACGTTTTCCAACAATGGGCACACCATCAATTTCAGCACCGGGATTAAAAACAAGCGTTTTGAGTTTATTAATATTTCCAATACTTTCAGTACCTTCCTCTTTAGAAAGTGTCATAGAGGAATTAAGCAATGACAAGGTGTCATCATAAAAAAACAATTCATCAAACAATTCTGCGGTATACGTTCCGGGTTCCTCATTCCGCTTATAAAATTTTCCTTCAACGCGTTCTGAGTTCATAACCATCCACCGTCTTTCATTTTTAATTTCCTGTATGGCATCCTGGTATCGCACAGCATGCACTTTTTTTTTCTTACCGTAAATAGTCATTTCTCCCAATGAAGTATGCCGGTTATTGTGAAGACTGCGGAATCCTTCAAGAAAAGAAGTGTCGGATCTCACCATGTCTATAAAATCAGACACATCAAAACCCTTTTTAACAGCCTGTATCATTACAGAATCCAACACTACAGATTTTACAACCTGTGCCTGCGAAAACTGAGCCGGGAATGCAAGAATAAGAATGAAGAAAGCAGATCGCATGAATGAATGGTTTAAATTCTAAAACTATTTAAAACCCATTCCAATCATAAAAAATTCCTTACTGGAATTCTGTACACTTTTCGGTCGCAATAATTGCACAGACCGGAAACATTTTTTTAATTCATCACGAAAGCCCATTGCATCGCCGCTGTCGAAAATTTTACATACAAAATTACCTCCCGTCCTGAGTAAGCGGTGTGCTGTTTGGAGGGCCATTTCGCAAAGTTCAAGTGATTTCATCTGATCGGTAAAACGGCTTGATGTTGTATCAGGTGCCATATCAGAAATAATGATATCAAATGGTTCCGTGAAACCGTGAAGTTCAAGGGCCGGTCCGAAATCGATGACATTAATATCACCCTTAATAAACACAGCGTTGGGAATGGACAAAAACACTTTTTTTAAATCCACACCGAGCAACCTGCCTTTTTCACCAATTTTTTGTGTGGCATATTGTGACCATGAACCCGGGGAGGCACCAAGATCAAGTACTTTATCACCCGGCTTTAACAACCTGTATTTCTGATCAATTTCTATTAGCTTATAAACAGATCGGGCAACGTATTGCTCTTTCTTTGCTTTTTTCGCAAAATGATCATTGGGTTTGTAAGTCAACTGAGAGGAGTATTACTTTGGGAAGATGAAGCAAAGATACGAATTACCGTTCAGACCCTGGTCGTAACACTCTTCAGGTTACGGGTTGAATTCCCATTACCACCGGTTTCTGACCATGCGAAAAACTTCGAAGCGTTTTTTTACATACATGATAAAATCATACTGGGTAGAATTTTTAAGAAAGTCATCGGAAACACCACAAAAATCGATAAATTCATCAAATTCATTATTATCAAGCTGAATGATGTCATTATCCACATACTTCCTGAATAGCTCTTTTAATAACGCCCTGCGCTGATCATCATTCCGCATTTCCGCCACTTCTCTTTTATTTCGTTCCCTCCTGCTGAAAGCCTGGTAAAGCGCCGTGATGGGACTTTCTACGGCACTAACACCTTGCAATGTATAATCACTCTTTTCATATCCCAGTTTTTCGATATCCCGTTGAATTTGTTCAAGGTCACGGTTGGTGAAAACTTCCACCTGTTTCAGCTGCACCTGCAATTTTTTAAGTGGAATTTTGAGAGTATAAACGGATGCGGGTACTGAGTCGCGGAATGAAATTGTCATGGTAGCAAAACCGGTTGCAGCAATGATGAGGGTATCACTTTTCAAAGCTTCAATCTCAAAATCACCTGAATTGTATCCGAAAAATCCCTGCTGAGTTCGCTTGTTTACGATCATCAGGTTAGGAATAGACCCTTTATTTTCCGGGTCATAAACAGTTCCGGTAATCTTTATTTTTTCTGTTTGTGATTGGGCGGGTAAATTGCACAATGCAATAATCAGAGCGATGAGTGCGAAGCGTTTTTTCAAGCTAATTCATTTTTTTAAGTATCCCGCACACATTATCGAGCTGGTCGTCATTAAAGTCGAGATGCGTCACCATCCGTAAAGACTGTTTTCCAAAAGCCACTGTTTTAATTCCTGATTCCATTAAACGGCTTATGAAAGTTGCAAGGGGGTAGTTGTTGTTTAATTTCGTAATAACAATATTGGTATCAACAGGAACAACGGCTTCCACAAAGGGTAACTCAGCAAGAATGGATCCAAGTATTTTCGCTCTCCGGTGATCATCTTTCAAACCGGTTACGTTATTATCGAGGGCATAAATTCCTGCTGCAGCAAGGATACCGGCCTGGCGCATGCCTCCTCCCATTAATTTTCTTACACGTCGTGCCTTTGCAATAACTTCTTTTGATGCAAGTAAAACAGATCCAACAGGTGTTCCCAATCCTTTCGATAAACAAACAGAAATGGAATCACATAATTTTCCAATATCCTTAGCGGTATAGTCGGCCTCTGCAAGTGCATTGAAAATACGGGCACCATCGAGATGCAGTTTCAGCTTATAGGTTTTACACAAATTGTTGATAGCAGCAATTTCCTGTAACGAATAAATACTTCCTCCTCCACGGTTATGCGTGTTTTCAAGTGCTACTATAGATGTTTTGGGAGAGTAATCATTGTCAGGCCGGATGGCTTCCGCCACTTGCTCAGATGTGATCCGACCGCGGTCACCGGGTAACAACCAGGCCGAGATCCCTGAATTGAAAGCCAGTCCGCCGCCCTCGTACAAATAAATATGGGCAGTGTGATCACAAATGATTTCATCGGCAGGTGAAGTCAGCGACTTGATTCCAGCCTGATTTGCCATAGTTCCGGAGGGGAAAAACAAACCCGCCTCTTTACCAAAAATATCCGCAACTTTTTGCTCCAGCGAAATGACTGTAGGATCTTCACCAAAAACGTCATCCCCTAACGGTGCCGACATCATGGCCTCGATCATCCCTGGAGAGGGTTGCGTAACGGTATCGCTTCTGAGATCAGCCTGCATCATAAAATAAAATTACTAAAAAAGTAAGTTTCATTTTTGTAAATATTGAATTACTTTTACTTCATCAACATAAAAAACGATCAAACAATGCAAAAAAGACTTGTCCGTAAAAACAAAAAAATCTTTGGTGTATGTGGCGGGTTAGGCGATTATTTCGACATTGATCCAACTATTGTCAGAGTACTATTTCTCATCGCACTGATCGGTTTCGGGAGCGGATTGTTAATCTACATTATTCTCGCTCTGGTAATGCCCGAAGAAATTCCGGCAGGCTAAATCTTCCTGAAAACCAGAATTGCCTTGCATAGCGCAAAGCAATTCTATTTTTCATTAAATAATTATTTTAATCACGGCGGTATTTCTTTTTCCCACCGTCGCTTTTACCTCCGCGGAAACCGCCTCCGGCAGCTGCTTTGCGGTCGTGATAACCACCTTCACGACGTTCGCTACCGCCTTCGCGACTTACGCTTTCCCGTTCTCCACCACCTCTCGGGCCGCGATCAGAACTACGACCTCCGCTGCCATAGCTGCGTTTGCTTCCACGGGATTCGCCTGCCGAACTACGTCCTCCACCTCCACCCGATCCGCCTTGCGATAAATCAACCCGGACTTTACGGCCTTTAAAAACTTCACCATCAAAGGAAGTCATCACGTTTGCCATTACATCTTTATCAATATCAATAAACGAATACACGCCTTTTATATCCATTCTTCCAATTGAAGTTCCTTTAATATCAGCAACGTCACAAATGAATCGCAACATTTTGCCGGTATCCAGACCGTCGGCAGATCCCAGGTTAATAAACATGGTATCCTGGTTGCCGGAACGGACTCTTGTACGTTCTGAGGCGCCGCCTTTGCTTGCGTCTACATTAATATCGGGGGTATTGCGGTAATAATCGAGAAAACGATTGAACTCAAGTGAAGTAAATCGTTTGATAACTTCTTCTTTACTTAAATCACTAAGTTCTTCATATATACCCGGCAGGTAGGAACCGATTGCAGCTTCATCTACCTCAACCGTGTGAACACGATGAATAAGATGCAACAATTGTTTTTCGCAAACTGCGAAACCGTCGGGTACTTTTCCTAATGTGAATTTACGATTCAGCTGGCGCTCCAGTTGCTTTATTTTGCCGATCTCCTTCATATTGATGATGGAAACCGCGATACCGGATTTACCTGCACGCGCTGTTCTGCCGCTGCGATGGGTGTATACTTCTGAATCGTCAGGTAATTCATAATTGATTACGTGAGTAACATTACTAACGTCAATGCCACGTGCTGCCACATCGGTTGCAATGAGCAACTGCATGGAACGTTCACGGAAACGGCCCATCACTTTATCGCGCTGCTGCTGACTAAGGTCACCATGAAGTGCATCGGCATTATAACCGTCTTTGATAAGCTTTTCAGCAACATCCTGTGATTCCAGTTTGGTACGACAAAAAACGATTCCGAAAATATCCGGATTAAAATCCACGATACGTTTCAATGCCATGTAACGCTCGCGCGCATGAACCACATAATAAACGTGTTCAATATTTTCAGCCCCGGCATTTTTCTTTCCTACCGTGAGTTCAAAGGGATCCTCCATGTAATTTTTGGCGATCGCCCTGACTTCAGGTGGCATGGTTGCAGAAAACAACCAGGTATTTCTAGTTTCCGGAGTGTTTTCAAGAATATAATCAATATCTTCCTGAAAACCCATGTTAAGCATTTCGTCAGCCTCATCGAGTATGACAAAAGAAATTTCTTTCAGGTTGATTACTTTCCTGTCGAGTAAATCGATTAGGCGTCCGGGTGTAGCTACAATAATCTGTGCACCTCTGCGAATTTGCTCTACCTGCTTGATGATACTGGCACCACCATAAACTGCCACTACTTTTACCTCGCGCATACCATCAGCAAATTTTTCAATATCACTGGCAATTTGCACACAGAGTTCGCGAGTGGGTGCCAGAATCAATGTCTGAGTTTTCTTGTTGCTGAAATCCAGTATTTGTAATAATGGTAATCCAAAGGCTGCTGTTTTTCCTGTACCGGTCTGCGCCAGACCAATAAAATCGCGTTTACCTGTGAGTAATACGGGAATAGCCTGTTCCTGTATAGGTGTTGGGTTTTCAAATCCGAGCTTCGTAATTCCTCCCAGGACTTTCTCATCGAGTCCCAGTGTTTTAAATGATTCCATTTGTTATTTTAAGTCATTTTACCTGATAATCAGGCAAATTCGGTGCAAAGGTAGTCTAAATTTCGGCACGCTTTGATGACAGCACTGAATTAAGTCTGTGAAGGATAATGCTTACCTTTGCGGAAATTTAACGCAATCCACTTGTAAATCATTGTAAAACATTATGAAAGAAGTATATATCGTAGCTGCCACACGTACTCCCATAGGTATATTCGGAGGTGCACTGAGTTCCTTTTCGGCAACTCAACTTGGAGCTATGGTGATTAAGGAGGCAGTTAAGCGTGCGGGCATTTCCGTTGATCAGGTTCAGGAAGTTTATATGGGAAATGTGTTGTCGGCGAATGTTGGACAAGCTCCCGTTACACAGGCCTCAATATATGCCGGCCTTCCCAGCACCATTCCAGGTACTACAGTAAATAAAGTTTGTGCATCAGGCATGAAAGCCATTATGCTGGGTGCTCAGTCGATCATGCTGGGTGATAATGATATTGTTATAGCAGGTGGCATGGAAAGCATGTCGAATGTTCCTTATTACCTTGATAAAGCCCGCAATGGTTATCGGTTAGGGCACGGACAAATAACAGATGGTTTGGTGAAAGACGGACTTTGGGATGTTTACAATAATTTTCACATGGGCAACGCCACTGAATTGTGTGCTTCCGAGTATAAAATTTCCAGGGAAGAGCAGGATGCTTATGCAATTGAATCGTATAAAAGATCCGCGAAAGCGTATGAAAACGGAAGGTTCAAAGATGAAATTGTATCAGTAGAAGTGCCACAACGTGGTAAAGATCACCTTATAATTTCGGAGGATGAGGAATATAAAAAAGTTGATTTCGCGAAAATTCCATCCCTAAAGCCGGCTTTTCAAAAAGATGGAACTGTAACTGCGGCAAATGCATCTAAATTAAACGATGGTGCATCGTGCGTGGTGCTGATGAGCCGTGAAAAAGCTGAGGCTCTGGGCATAAAGCCATTGGCTAAAATTCTTGCTTTCGCAGATGCGCAACAGGCTCCGGAATGGTTTACCACCGCTCCCTCGAAAGCGTTGCCGAGAGCTGTTGAAAAAGCGGGAATTAAATTTGCTGATGTCGATTATTTTGAAATTAATGAAGCATTCAGCGCAGTAGCCATCGCCAATAACCGCGAAATGAAAATTGATCCTGCCAAAGTGAATGTGAATGGAGGTGCAGTGGCCTTAGGACATCCGTTAGGAAGTTCAGGTAGCCGTATCGTGGTTACACTTATTAACGTTCTTAAACAAAACAATGCAAAGATCGGTGCTGCTGGAATCTGCAATGGCGGCGGAGGTGCCAGTGCTATTGTGATTGAAAATATTTGATTTGGGGATTTGATAATTTTTATATTTGATGATTGCTCTGAAGCGAAAAGGTCGGTTAACAATGTAGGCCAATGGATAACTTCATTTCAAATTGTTCACGGCATGCAATTACTAAAAAAAAACAACTCATCACCCATAAAAAACTAACCTATTCTACATTCCCTCATTCCCTTATTCAGCCATTAACTAACTCCCATTGACTCACGGCATCTGTAATCTTACGGTTATTCCTTTACGGAAAGATCCCGCTCACCAGAGTGAAATGATTTCACAGGTTTTGTTTGGTGAACATTTTGAAGTGTTAGAGCGTCAGCAAAACTGGACAAGGGTATTGCTGGCTTATGATAAATACGAGGGTTGGATAAACACCTCCCAATTTGTTGCAGTAGATGCCGAGGAGTTTTCGAAACTGAACAGGGAACAATTGTGTGTATCATTTGACCTGGTGCAGATCATGCTTCATGAGAATTCACTTTTTTCAATCGTCCTCGGATCATCCCTCCCACATTTTAAGGATCATACCTGCAGGCTGGGTCCAACCGCTTACCGTTTTGAGGGAACCGTAAAATGTCCCGAAAAATTGCAGGTTACCAAAGGAATAATTGAAAATGCTTATATGTATTTGCATTCCCCTTATTTGTGGGGCGGCCGCACACCTTTTGGTATTGATTGCTCCGGGTTTACACAAATGGTTTACAAACTGGCCGGCATGCGGTTAAAACGTGATGCCTGGCAACAGTCGGAACAAGGATCATTGATTCACCTGGTGGATGAAGCCCGGCAGGGTGATCTGGCATTTTTTGATAATGAAGAAGGCAAAATTGTTCACGTGGGAATTTTACTACCGAACAATCATATTATTCATGCTTCGGGAAAAGTCAGGATTGACAGTCTGGATCACCATGGTATTTTCAACCAGGAAACAAAAAAATACACCCACAACCTGCGACTGATTAAGCGTTTTGTGTAGGTTAAAATTTGGTACCTCCACTGGACACCAGGAAGTAGATTGCAGTAAAGATGCCTAAAACCCAGATCAGCGCGAAAACGCCTGCACCATCATAACTTAAATATGTTTTGAGAAATTTTTTCATGGTCAGTTAATTACTATCTGTTGCAAATTTACCAGAATTATAGAATTCCACGTCGTTTTATAATGAAATAATCCTCCCGCTTATTCAACAGGAGGATTATTTTTTCATTGTTATAGTTTATTTACCGGCTAATGACCAGGCGACGAGTCACCTGGTAACCGTTGGCATTCAATTTAATGATGTAAACTCCTTCCACGAAAGTGGTAACATTCAGGTTGAAACTACCTGCAGGAACCGACTCATTCAGGTATATAATTTTACCGAGGATATCAGATACTTCCAAACGCAGGCTGGTTCCGGCCAACCCTGTTGTGGCTATGGAAACAAAATCGTTTGCCGGATTAGGCATCAACGTGAACTGGATATCTGCGTGGGAATTAAGTCCGTTGAGCACGAAAATAAAATCAGCCGACTGAGGCGAAACACATCCATTGCTATCCGTCACAATCACGTAATATGTTCCATCCTGGGAAGGATTAAAAGTCTGGTTGGTTTCTCCGGGAATTAAACCACCCGGAATACTGTACCATTGGTTTCCTGTTGCAGCACTTGATATAAGCGTGTTGAGATTCTGGGTAATAACCGGAACCGGAACCGGGGCATGAAACAACACTTCAATGTCATCGGTTCCATTACAATTATTGCCATCTGTTACCACAATGGTATAAACGCCAGGGTTCGTAACTGTGATAGTTTGTAAAAAGGTACCATCACTCCAGGTGTACGCGTTAAATCCTGCTCCTGCATCCAAAACAATGGAATCGCCTGCACATAATGTAGTATCGGTTCCGAGGGTAACGACTGGACTATTTAGCACACTCACGCTCACTGAATCCTGTGAAGTACAACCGGCTAAGCTGGTAATGGTAACCGAATAAGTACCGTTGGCGAATACCAGGAGCATTTGTGAAGAAGAGCCATCATTCCAGAGATAAGTGGCCATTCCTGCACCTGCATCCAGCACCGTAGCGGTACCATCGCAGATAGTCTGGTCAGGGCCGAGTTCCAAAAATGCTGGTCCTTCGAACGTCACCACAATGCTGTCGAGCGTTTCACAACCAACAGAATTTGTTATAGTAACTGCGTAAGTTCCTGATACCGTTACATCAAGTGTTTGATTGGTAGAACCGGTTGACCATTCATAGGTGTCAAAGCCCGCACCGGCATCTAAAGTAACTGTGCTTCCGTCGCAAGCCAAAGTGTCAGCACTTAAACTTGAAACAGGAGAAGGCAATACACTTATGGTAATTGAATCGGTAGCTGAACAATTGGGCGCACTGGAAACAATTACTGAATAAGTTCCCGCCGCAGTAACTAACAATACTGAGTCTGTAGAACCATCACTCCAGAGGTAAGATGGAAAGCCGGTTCCCGGATCGAGAATTCCGATTTCACCATCGCAAATATCAAAGTCGGGCCCCAGTTCAATTACTGGAATCGGATTAAAGCTCACTTCAATTTCATCCTGGTTGAAACAACCCAGGTTATCGGTTACAGTTACCGTGTAGGTTCCTGTGACCGAAACATTCAGAGTTTGGGTTGCAGTACCATCATTCCACAAGTAAATATTTCCTGGTGAACCTGCATCAAGGATTGCAGATAATCCGTCGCACAATGCGAAATCAGGACCAAGATCCACAACCGGTGTAACAATTAACGTGATAGAATCTGTTCCGGTGCAACCATTACTATCCGTTACTATTACAGAAAAAATGCCATCGGAGGTAGCGGAAAGTGTGGGGTTCTGAGAACCATCGCTCCACTGGTAGCCTACAAAAGAGGCACCCGGATCAAGTATCACTGTGTTGCCACCACAAAAAGTGGTATCAGCGCCAAGGTCAACAATTGGATTGGAGTTTACTGTCACAACTATAGAATCGGATGCGGTGCAGCTAAAAAGGTCTGTTACAGTTACGGCATAGGTTCCGGAAAGTGTTACATTCAAAGTTGAGTTAGAAGTTCCATCTGACCACAGATAAGCCTGGAATCCGGGACCGGCATCAAGTATCACAAGAGAACCTGCACAAATAGAAGTATCGTTACCAAGAGCTAAAATAATCTCAGGGTTAACCGTTAAGACCAGTGTATCTGAAACACTGCATCCAGCTGCATTGGCAACATCCACAAAATATATTCCGGAAGTTCCAACGGTAATGGATTCTGTGGTATCACCGGTGCTCCATAGGTAGGTAGTGAGACCCGGAGTAGCGTTGAGTGTGAGCGTCTCACCAAAACACAGGCTCGCATCCGGACCCAGGTCCAGGAGAGGGTACTGCAACACATCCACAACAATAGAATCAATTCCGGTACAGCCTGTAGAATCGGTTACTTCTACGGAATAGATTCCGGAGTTAGTAACAGTGATCGAAACATCAACTGACCCGGTGTTCCAGAGGTAAGATGCAAAACCTACACCGGCATCAAGTATAGCTGAATCACCATCGCAAATAGCGATATCGGGGCCAAGGTTAACTGGAGCGGAATTGGATACTGCTACCTGCGCAGCTACCGTATCAATACAGCCTGATCCATTGTCGGCAATCAGAAGCACATCAAAAATACCCGCTGTAGAATAAGAATAAACAGCGTTATTTCCTGTAAAAGAATTACCATCCCCAAATTCCCATGTGTAGGTGTAACTCCCAGTATTATCAGATTCGTTGGTGAAATTGAAAACATTTCCATTCAGGCACGCTGAGGAAATATCAGAGGTGAATGCAAGTGTTCCCGAAGTAGCCTGCAATCCGTTATAATTTGAGGCAACGGTGCCTGCGCTGATTACAGAATCATGAATACGCAACAAGGCGATGCGTCCGGGTTGTGCTTCTCCGCCAAAAACCAGGTCATCGCGGAAAAAATTCATCACATTAGCGCTGTTAAGCAGCCCGATTCCATCATTATCAATAAATGAACCTGCCACTGCTCCATCCACATAAAGCACTATTTCATCGGTAGTTCCATCACGGCTAACCGCAAGGTGAACATATTGATTGGAAACAAATGCTGTAGTTGGAATTACAATTTCATTGTAGAACTCCAGGGTTGTAGAAGTGCAATACAGTCCTGAATCGGAAGCCTGATTCTTAAAATCAATCAATCGTTTAAATCCGGCATTATTTAGGAATTGAAAATACATTTCCACCGAATAAGTACTGCCGATGAAATCATTTGCTACAGCGTTATCAAACTGAACTCCGCTGTTTTGTGTAAAACCATAAACTGGACGGGAAATACATGAAAGCTCCGAAAGTGCTTCACTCACAAAAGCACCTGTGCCCAATACATTAAGGGCAGGACCTGATCCGGAAACTTCATTCAGTGTATTTTTGAAATCATACAGGTAACTCTGCTGTGCCTGTGATGTGATAGCAATTCCTGCAATCAATAATAAATTCAATAATGATTTGGTAATAATTTTTTTCATGGTTGTGTATTTACAATAACCGGATCCATCCTGTTAAGAGTGCAAAAAACAGCAAAAAATACCAATAATTGGGAGTTATTTATTAACAAAAAATTGTTGATTAAATCAACGTATTTTTACAATTAAGGTGCTGTCATTTCAAAAAAGCATCCGGATTTTCAATGACCTCACGGGATTTTCGAGTGTACTTTAAAGCCAGGTCATTTTTGCCAATAAGTTTGTATGCCCGTCCAAGGCTGTCATAAGTTGCGGGAGAGATCGGATTTTTTTCGATACCCAATTGAAAAACCATAATGGCTTCATTGAATTTCCGCTTGTACATCAATTCATTACCAAGCTTATGCAGCCTTTCCGACTCCATGTAAGCCATGTTCATGCTTCCCTGACCATTTTTCTTGTAATAATTCAACATTTCCTGGCGCACCACTGCCACCTTCCCCGCGAAATAATCGAAGGGGATTGTTCCATCAACCAGGTCAGTTTCATAAGCTGTAATGCAATCATTAAGAAACCCAAGGGTATCGACGCACAGTTTGGATTTCTCATAATAGAGTTTCATGTTTTTATCACCCTGCACTAAAAACACGGTATCCATATCCTGGCTAATGAGGCGGTCGAAATTAATTAACGACGCAAGGGCGATCTGGGAATAATTCTGAGATTCATTTTTAAATCCTGCAGCTTCCGTCATCCACATCTTGCGGATCAGTTCCATGCCACCTGATTCCGGATTGATTTTATTGAAAACAGCTGCCACATTTCCCGCCCCGGCATGATAAATATGCATTACAAAAAGTCGAAACCAGAGATCTCTTTCATGATAAACAATATTTTTCCCATCCAACATTTTCCTTGCATAAGGTATACAAATGGTTTTGATCAGTTTTGCAGCGGCCATGGCGGATTTCTCCAGACTGGTTCTGTCATCGCGGGAATTAGTGACCACAAGACCGTATTTTTTTGCGACGTAAGGCATCAGCTGAAAAGGACCCCGGGCACCCACATAGGAACGAGCCTCGGTCTTCCCCGGACTTTCGATGAGTAAAATGGTTTGTGCGTACCATGGATCGGTATCGTATTGTTCAAAAATGGGTAATGCCTGTGAAATCATGGGCAATACTTTTTTGTACTCAAAAAAGAATTTTTTTCCACTTGTTACATAGAGCGATGTGAATTCATCCAATTCACGCGCAACGCAGATATTTTTTTTGTAGGCATCTTTTTCGGTTTCCGATTGGCAGTGCCACTCCGAATAAGGAAGTTTGTATAACGGTTGGCGCACACTGGCTACATTAATGATCATTGAGTCATGAGAAAGCGCAATCACTTCCTGCCAGAATTTTGCCTGGGCCAACGTATCCCACCCTTGTTCATACAACTGATAATTATTTAAAAACCGTTGCTTTGTTTTTCCCTGGTAGGATATAACTGTCTTCTGTAAAAATTCCGGTTGCGGTTTAACAGTGGCCGTCATCTTTACTGGAGCCTGGGCCACAGTATCCCTGTCGCAGCCCGCTAAAAGTGCCCAAGCCAATATCCAGCCGGAAAGTTTCAAATTAATCATTAGAAATTGTTTTGTCAGATTATTCACCATTCAACCATAAAATACGAGATTCCCACTTAATTTGTTACGTAATTTCGGGCAAAGGGCAGAAATACGTGTTAAACATAATATTTCATAGCGCTAAATTACGGAATTGAAAATTAAAAAGTTGGAAATTACCCTACTTACAGCACCAAATTCCTACCATAAACTGTTAATAATATTCCAATTGCTTTAACAATAAAATAGTTATATTGATTTGTTATCTTTAGCCTTGATTTTTACACGTATTTTTTCTATATGACTAAAAGCTGGAAGGATGTAACTAATTATAAAGACGGACATACGGTTGAATGGATGCGGGGAGGATCCGGATTTTTTCAGGAGTTTGTCCGTTTAATTCACAGCGCACAAAAAAATATTCACCTGCAGGTTTACCTGATTGATCCGGATGAAACGGGTAATATGGTTTTGAAAGCCCTTGAAGACGCTGCCAAAAAAGGGATTGAAGTAAACCTGGTTGTGGATGATTTTGGATCCGGAAAATTGAAAGAAGAGAATGAGTTTAGTCTTGCTGAAGCGGGAGTTTTATTTAAACGCTTTGAATCACTCATGTCGACCGAAAAATTTTATGTCGGTCGCCGCATGCATCATAAAATTCTTATCATTGACGAAAAAATCGCAGTCGTTGGAGGAATGAATATAGCCGACCGTTATTGTGGGACAGCTGCTACCCCGGCATGGCTGGATTATGCCGTTAAAGTGGAAGGGCCGGTTTGCGCCGAACTTACTGTTGCCTGTAAACGCATCCTGGAAAGGCAGTTCAAACCATCCACACCCAGGTGGCCACAAATTTTTACCAGCAAGCGATCGCTCGATGTTTCTAAAACCTGGGTTAGAATTCGTAAAAATGACTGGTTGCGGAATCGGGGTGAGATCACACTTAGTTACAACCGGGCAGTACGCTTGTCAACGAAGTCGATTACAATAGTCGGTGGTTATTTTCTGCCTGGAATGCGTTTCCGTAAATTGCTCGCCAATGCTTCAAAACGGGGTGTTGAAATTCGTATTATCATGACGCAGTTAACCGACGTGCCGGTGGTTAAATATGCCTCCGATTATCTTTACGGATGGCTGCTGCGAAATAACATCCGCATTTATGAATCACACAAATCAATGGTGCATGGAAAAGTGGCTATTGTGGATGAAACCTGGGCTACGGTAGGCTCCTACAATCAGAATCATCTGAGTGCCTACCTGAGTATTGAATTGAACCTCGACATCGTAAGTCATTCATTTGGGTCTGGTTTCAACAACCATTTGTTAGAGGTGATCGATACCGAATGTACCGAAGTAACCACTGAATCTTATAACAGGAATTCTTCAGCACTTTCAAAATTACGACGCTGGGTTTCGTATCAACTCGTACGGCTTTCTTTACGGATTTTATTCGTTGTAAACCGGATCTTTAATGTGAACGATTAAAACCGATGGAAACTAATTTCTACCTTTTTTGTTAAAGAAAAATTGATATATGAAAAGGAAAGATTTTTTACGCAAAGGACTGCTTGGCACGGGGATTTTTGCATCCTCAGCGGCACTTGGAAACATCGTTAAAAATAATATTGATGAATTGAAAGAACTGGAAGTAATCGGATTCAATCATATTCCCAACACTCAATCAAAAATTATGGAAAATTCCATTCTGCACAAGGCAGCAACCCGCGGTGATGCAAATCATGGGTGGTTACACAGCAAACACACTTTTAGTTTCGCTAACTATCACAATCCGGAACGTATGCATTTTGGTGTATTACGAGTATTAAACGACGATATTGTTGATGCAGGTATGGGATTTGGAAAACATCCTCACGACAATATGGAAATCATTTCCATTCCGCTCGAGGGCGATCTTGAACATAAAGACAGTTTGAATAATTTAACAGTCATCCGTAAAGGTGACATACAGGTAATGAGTGCCGGTACCGGTGTTACACACAGCGAATACAACAAGAATAAAGATAAGCCAGTTAAATTCCTCCAGATTTGGCTCTTCCCTAACCAAAAAAATGTAACGCCACGTTATGATCAGATAACTCTGGATGAAAAGGAACGCCATAATAAACTTCAGCAGATTCTCTCACCCAGGCCAGATGATGATGGAGTTTGGATTCACCAGGACGCCTGGTTTCATTTGGGAAAATTTGACAAAAATGTATCCACTGAATACAAAATAAAAAGCGCCGATAATGGCCTGTATGTTTTCATTCTGAAAGGCACCGTTCAGGTGAACGACCAAATGCTGGAATCAAGGGATGGCTATGGTATTTGGGATTCCGATAAAGTAACCATCACAGCGAGCAGTGATGCGGAGTTTTTATTGATGGATGTTCCGATGCGAGTTTAGTTGAAGGAAATTGCTATCTTTTTATGGTGATTCATTTCCCTTGATCCTATTCCACATACTTATTATCATTTCTCTTCTCGAACCATCAATGCGTCCCTGCTGAACCACCATGGTGTTGTCAGCATCCTCCGACAGATCAAATGCAAACGCAAAATTACCATTAGTGTTTTCCCATCCTCCTACCTGGCCGAATCTTAAATCATTGAACCACCTGTTTCCATTTTTTTCTGTAATACAGTAAAACCCTTTGGTAAAAATTTTAAGTTTCCTGATCTCATCCTTTTCCGACCAGTCGGCAAGCAATTCATTATTCTGAGGTATAAAATAGAGATCGGGATTTTTACTTCCATCAAACACCGAATAATATCCTACCCAAAACCCGGTGCTGTCGGCTGCAACAACATTCCAAAGCAAACTGTTGAATAACGTTGGTGCTGCAAAATAACTTTCCGTAGCAATTCCTTTTTCGTGTAAAGAATCTTTTAATTCTTCGGTGGCGCGGTGATGGCTGTAGAATGTAACCAACATGTAAGCCGAGCTTGCAATCAACGAAAATCGATTCCACTTGTATCGGGATGGGTGATTTCGCGGAAGCAATAATAAAGCGAAAAATCCAATCAAGAGCGGAATGGTGTAAAGCGGGTCGGCTACAAAAATATTATCAAACGAAAACCTATATTCGGTAAAAGGAGTCAGCAATCCCGTTCCGTAAACTGTGCATGTATCAAGGAAATTATGCAGCAGAATATTTGAAGTAAATAACAGCATCCACGATACCAGAAAGCCTATATTTTTATTCAGCCGCCAGAACAACCATCCCCATAAGGGTCCCACAAGCAATGCCGTAAAAACAGAATGGGTGATGCCACGGTGCATGACCAGAGAGTCGACATCCGAAACAAAAAAAGAGAGGATTGCGTCAATATCCGGGGCACTTCCGGCCACCGCGCCCCAAAGCATGGCCCATTTGCCGACCTGTTTTCCCATCAGGGCCTCTCCTACTGCTGCACCTAAAACAATGTGTGTTAATGAATCCATAGTGTTATCTGCAAATTTAGTCTAAATCTCAACCCCGTCGGGGTTGGGGGGGCTCGACTGACAAATTGTCAGAAAACCCCCGTGGTAAGGTTTTGGATGACTACATAAAGTCTTAAATAATGTAAAATCAATTCTTATGAATCTCAATAATTTCACTCTTAAATCACAGGAAGTTGTTCAGCAGGCTCAGAACCTTGCCATGCAAAACAGTCAGCAATCCATTGAAACCGGTCATATCATGACTGCCATTTTGGATGTTGATGAAAATGTAGTGCCCTATATCCTGAAGAAGATGAATGTGAATGTTCCGCTTTTTGATCAAAAACTGGAAGCCGTGGTTGCCCAATATCCAAAAGTTTCCGGTGGCAGCCAGTATTTGTCTAATGATGCCAACCAGACTTTGCAGCGTGCTGCTAACCTGATCAAAGAATTCAAAGATGAATTTGTTTCACTGGAACATTTGTTCCTTGCCATTTTGAGCGGCAAGGATAAAGTTTCTCAGTTGCTGAAAGAAATGGGCGTTACCGAAAAGGATTCACGTACTGCTATTCATGACCTGCGCAAAGGCTCGCGGGTAACAAGTGCAAGCGCAGAAGAAACATACAATTCCCTCAATAAATATGCGAAAAATTTGAATGAGCTGGCAAGGCAGGGAAAACTGGATCCGGTTATCGGGCGTGATGAAGAAATACGAAGAGTGCTGCAAATTCTTTCACGACGCACCAAAAACAATCCCATTTTAATAGGTGAACCCGGTGTAGGTAAAACCGCCATTGCGGAAGGACTAGCTCATCGTATTATTAATGGCGACGTTCCTGAAAACCTGAAATCGAAAAACATATACTCACTCGATATGGGTGCGCTCATAGCCGGTGCCAAATACAAAGGAGAATTTGAAGAACGCCTGAAAGCTGTTATTAAAGAAGTAATCAGTGCCGAAGGGCAAATTGTTTTATTTATTGATGAAATTCATACGCTGGTGGGAGCCGGTGGCGGAGAAGGCGCAATGGATGCTGCAAATATTCTCAAGCCTGCCCTGGCACGAGGTGAATTGCGTGCAATTGGAGCCACCACTCTCGGAGAGTATCAGAAATATATTGAAAAAGATAAAGCCCTCGAACGCCGTTTTCAAAAAGTGCTGGTGGAAGAACCCGACACCCAGGATGCCATTGCCATTCTTCGAGGATTAAAAGACCGTTACGAAACACATCATAAGGTACGTATTAAGGATGAAGCCATTATTGCCGCAGTGGAATTGTCGGAACGTTATATCTCCGATCGTTTTCTTCCTGACAAGGCCATCGACCTTGTAGATGAAGCAGCATCAAAATTGCGGTTGGAAATGGATTCTGTTCCTGAAGAACTGGATGAAATTCAGCGAAAAATTATGCAGCTTGAAATTGAACGCGAAGCAATCAAAAGAGAAAATGATGATAGGCGCCTGAATGAATTGAATGAAGAGATCGCTAATATGAGCGAGAAACGCAATGAGATAAAAGCACACTGGCAAGCTGAAAAAGAAATTGCTGAACAGGTACAAAATCTTAAAGAAGCTATTGAACAGTTTAAACTGGAAGCGGATCAGGCAGAGCGCGCAGGTGATTATGGAATGGTTGCAGAAATCCGATATGGCCGTGTGAAGGAAGCTGAAGCGAAAAAGGAAGACCTGATGAAGCAACTACAAGAGATGCAACAGTTGAAAGGTGCTATGATTAAAGAAGAGGTGGACAGTGAAGATATTGCTGAAGTTGTTTCCCGCTGGACTGGTGTGCCTGTTAAAAAAATGCTGCAAAGTGAACGTGAAAAACTCCTTCACCTGGAGGATGAACTGCACAACAGGGTGATCGGCCAGGATGACGCTATTGCCGCTGTGGCGGATGCTGTTCGGAGAAGCCGTGCCGGGTTACAGGACATGAAACGCCCTATTGGTTCTTTTATATTTCTGGGGACAACCGGAGTGGGAAAAACGGAACTAGCAAAAGCTCTTGCAGAATATTTATTCAATGATGAAAACTCCATGACACGCATCGATATGAGTGAATACCAGGAAAGGCATACAGTATCGCGACTGATTGGTGCACCTCCAGGTTATGTAGGTTATGATGAGGGAGGTCAGCTCACTGAAGCTGTGAGAAGAAGACCTTATTCAGTTATTTTACTTGATGAAATTGAAAAAGCTCATCCCGATGTTTTCAACATCCTGCTGCAGGTTCTTGATGATGGACGATTGACCGACAACAAAGGCCGAACGGCAAATTTCAAAAATACCATAATCATTATGACATCTAATATAGGCGCACATCTGATTCAGGAAAATTTTGAAACGCTGAATGATTACAACAGGGATGAGGTAATTGCTTCAACCCGCGTGGCGGTATACGAACAATTAAAGAAGACCATACGCCCTGAATTCCTGAACCGGATTGATGAAATAATTATGTTCAACCCGCTTACGCGAAATGAAATTAAAAGCATTGTTTCCATCCAGTTGAATGGTTTGAGAAAAATGCTGGCTTCCCAGGGAGTACTTCTGGAAGCTACAGATAATGCCATTGACTGGCTGGCACAGTTGGGATTTGATCCCCAGTTTGGTGCCCGGCCTTTGAAACGGGTGATGCAGAAAAAAATCTTAAATGAATTGAGTAAGCAGATTCTTTCAGGTAATGTCAACCGTGAAGACCGTATAATGATTGACGTTGATGCTTCAAATAATTTTGTTTTTAAAAATGAAAAGCCTGAGATAGTTCAGTAAGGCCTATATAGTTTTAACAAAAAGGCTCCGTGAATGATCACCGGAGCCTTTTTAAATAATAATTGTACCCCGGCGAATATTCTTTTGATCGCATTAAATTGTAAGATGATAATAAATTTGGATCCATATTATTTAAATAAAAATGGGGTCAAAACTATTACTCTCTCATTCTCCGTTCGCAATTGTTTTAGGTTTCCTGATATTTGTCCGCTGCGGAAATGGACAAAAACTGCCGGAAAAAGAATCTACTGTTATACAAACCACCTGGCATTTAAAGATTTTAAACGACAAGCCGGTTTCGTCTGATTCCGTAAATCTCTGTTTTGTGACCGGATCCAATAAAATATCAGGCTTCACGGGGTGCAACAGGCTCACCGGTTCCTATTTTATCGAACCCGGCAAAGTGGAAATTTCTCCCGCAGCGGCAACACGAATTATTTGTTCGGATGAAGAGACGATTGAAAAGGAGTTCTAAGAAACACTTGTTAAATCTGATTCTCTGATTATTGAAGCGGATTCACTGAAGTTATATTGTGACGCAACCATAACTCTTGTGTTTGCAAAATAAATCCATAAAAAAACCTGCAGAAGTCTGTCTGCAGGTTTTTTTATGCTTAATAACCATGAATTAATAAACGGTATTCTGGGGATCAAAATTACACCAGCTATCCGTCCAGTCTGTTGCACCAAATGCACCCTTATAGGTAACCGGTGTAAAGAAGCCCTGGAGATTGGAGTTTGAAAAATCAGCTCCTGAAAGCACTGGAGATCCAGCCTGAGGAACAAAAACAGGATTGGTCAGGTTCAACGGATACCCGGATTGAATATCGGATGAATTAGGGAGTATGCTGTTACCATATCCGGGGGTATCAAGCCAAGCCTGGATATCAAACGATCCGGAAGCCTGAAGCGGGGTGGTACATCCGGCAATAATGTTGTTGCGGAACTGTAGTTCAGAACTCGCTGCATTGGTTTCTGTGCTTGAACCATCAATGAATAAGCCTGTCGGAAATCCTGCGATCACAGAATTGTAAATTGAGGTCCTGGTATTTCTACGAAGATGTGCACCCCGCTTATACTGTGAATTAATAACAGTGCTGCCGGTTTCAAGCGGTCCAAAAATGCTAACGTTCGAGAATATTGTTTTTGTGAAAGGAGAAGCAGTTGTACCATTGCCATCATTATCTGACTCAAATGAATTTGATCCGGATTGATCAGCAATATCCTTATCACGTAAAGCTACTGCAAACTGCACCTTCCCAATGTATCCATTATCGCTATCGAAATCATCATCCCATCCCCTGTAAGCAACAATGTTTTTAATATTAACAGTTCCGCCAAAAAACTCAAACGAATCATCACCACTGTAAGAAACCTGTATGTGTGAAATTTCCGTTCCCGATCCTACTCCACCAAGAGTTAGACCATTGATTTCCTGGTTAGGTTGAAACGCTATTCCGCAAAACTCAATTCTTACATACACAAGTTTGCCGGAATTATCAGCGGAATTAGTGCCACCAAATAATGCATTGGTCCCACCTTCTATAGTACCTTCTCCTCCTGGGAGGTTAATGGGAGCTCTTCCACAAATAATGATTCCACCCCAGTCACCATATGACCTGTTTCCGATGGCCTGGTTGGAAGTAAATACTATGGGTTTTTGAGCAGTACCCACAGCAAGAATTTGTGCTCCTCTTTCTATAATGAGAGTACCTTTTGTCGCTTTATCACCCCTAATGACCGTTCCCGGCTCAACAGTTAATAAAGTGCCTGCTTTAACATATACAAATCCTTTCAGAATATATTTGTTGTTTGCCGTCCACACGGTGTTAGTTGTTAAGTCACCGGTTACTTCAACAGTAGATCCGGTTGGGCCTGTTGGGTTATCATCATCATCATCATCTTTACATCCTGCAAAAGTGAGTGCGGTGATTACTGACAACATGACCGCGATGTTTCTGAACATCTTGAATTTTGTTTTAATAAGTACTGTTTTAGCCTTCATGGTTTTTTGATTTATTTAGTTAGTGTAAAGAAAAAGAACAGATGTTACTTAAAGATTAAATGAAATTATACTTAAGGTTAATTCGACTTAAAATTTTATGTTTAATCCGAGAGAATAATAAGCGCCTTTTCTAATTCTGAAAACGGTTTCATCCAGGTCGTCAATTTTTCCGTTTTCATTTGAATCCTGTCGGTATACTTCATTTTCTGCCAGCAGATCCTGCACTCCGGCTTTCACCTCCAGGTATTTTCCCAGTCCTTTTGTTATCGTAATGTCGAGTGAATTTCTAGGCATATAATAAATATCCGGTGTACCGAAAGTTCCTACAGCGAAAATTCGTTTTCCGATTATGTTGTATAAAAGTGCCACCTGAAACTTTTTTTCTACATTGGAATAAAAATATCCGGCATTAAATATATAAGGTGATTGGCCCATCATCGGACGGCTCTCATTTTGCCCCACCGCCTGATCACCCAGCCTCACCCTGCTATCGATCCATGCCGCATTAAAAGAAACACCGGTTCGCGAAAGGAAACTGGTAATAAAACGCGACTGGTCTTTCCCGGTGGTATCAAATAAAGAAATAAAATACTTTTTTACTTCAATTTCAACACCCAGGCTAGTCGCACTTTCTGCATTACCATAGGTAAAATTCCGTGTTCCGCCCGAACCTGAACCCGGGATGAAAAACATTTCAATAGGGTTATTGAAAACTTTATAAAAAGCTCCTACTGTAATCAATTCACTGATGGAGGGATACATTTCCCATCGTAAATCATAATTATCAATGGCGGGAGTTTCAAGTTCACTATTACCTATAAGAACGTTGTTGAAAGTAAAATCATAATACGAAAATGGTGCGAGCTCGCGAAACTCGGGACGGTTGACCGACCTGGCATAAGCGGCCCGAACTAATGATTTTTTTGTAAGCTGATACGAGAAATTCAGTGAAGGAAGAAAACTGGTTATCGGATTATCAATTATTATTTTCTGATTGGTGTAAGTTCTGCTCTCAAGTTGCTGCCTGTTATACTCTACACGTAATCCGGCCGATACATTTATCTTTTCTGAAAAGGGCCATGTGAGACCTGTATATCCCGCAAGCAAAGTATTTCCTGCAGTGTACTGATCACTCGGATTGGTTCCTTCTTCTAATTTAAATCCAGTTGAATCATTTATATTTTCAGGAGCAAAAATCTGGTCTAATGGTAAATAGAGCAAGTCGTTATCGAAATAGGAAAGCCTGGCATATTTATATGACATCCATCTTGCACTGAAATCTCTTTGTTTCCATTCGGTGTAAAAACCGGTTCTGAATTTAGGTATTAGTAATTCTGAACTGGATTTTAATTTATGTTCGAAATTCATCACTCCTGTCAGCGTATGTTCATTAAGGTCGGAGTAAAATCGACCTGCATCCTGGGTGGATGCAGATGGTGCAACTATAACCTGGTATGGAATACTGTCGCTGGTTGCATTCAAATCTTTTTTCGTTCTGATCCGTCTGAAATCAGGTTCACCTGAATGAGAATACGAATATCCTGTAGTCCAATCAAGCACCGATCGGTTAGCATTCAGATCGTGCGTTCCATGAAGTTGCCCACTATACACAGTACGTTCCTGGTATCTGTAGGCGAAGCTTTTCACAAGACTTCCTTCTTCATAATTGGAACCCTCACGAATAATGGATTGATTGGATCCCTGTTGATTAAAAAAATTTCGAAATTCTATTTTTGTCTTTGGAGAAATAAAGAAAGACCAGTTATGAATTACTGATAACCGAACATTTTCTTTATACAAATCATCCCGGTATGAGTAAATAGTATCGCTTTTCTGATTGACGGCATCGTAGGCGTTGTAACTATAATTATCTGCACTGTTTGATTCATAAGTTAATCCATATTGAATAGATGTAATGTTTCCTGCCTTTAATTTTCCAAACCTGACATTTTTTATCAGCGTTGCATTAAATCGTTGATCAGGCGCAGCCTTGATTTTTGCAGCAGTCCAAGCATTAGGAAGCTGACGACCCAGTTCAGTAAGTTGTTGCGGATTTTGAATGTCATACAAACTTTGCGGAAATGATCCTGGGAGCGTTCGGGTCCCGTCATCTTTCCCCAGCCAGTCGGTATTACCTTTGGGAGCCTGATAAAATTCCTTAAAGGTGGTATTCGCCCTCACCGCGGTAGTGTAGCCAACACTGAACTGATCGTCATCCGATACATTTCTTGTCACCACCTGAATCACACCACCTGCATATTCCCCGGGCAATTCAGGTGCCCCTGTTTTATAAACCATCAACCTGTCGAGCATACTGCCGGGAATCACATCCAATGCAAAAGCTTTTTTGTCGGCTTCCATGCTTGGCGCGATGATACCGTTCAACAACGTAGTGTTATAACGTTCATTTAAACCCCGTATGAGCACAAAACCATTTTCCATAACTGTTATTCCCGGAACACGTTTGATCACCTCAGAGGCTGTCCTGTCCTGCGAACGTGATATTTGCTGACTGGAAACACCATTAACTATTTGTTCACTTTGTCTCACCTCCATTAATACTGCATTTTCGGTATGCGTGCTTCTCTGGCCAACCACCTGTGCTTCCTGCAATTGTTTTACATTTTCCTTCAAGGAAAAACTTATAATTTTTTGTTGTCCGGCATTTAAAATGAAGGGTTCCGAAACTTCAGCTATGTAGCCAATATAGGTGACTTTTACTTTTATTGTTCCGGGTGATACGTTTGCTATGCTATAATTTCCATCAATATCGGTAATGGTACCTTGGGTGGTACCCTCGATAATCACGCTTGCTCCGGGCAAGCTCATTCCCAGCTCCGCATCGATTACCTTTCCGGAAACCTGTGCCGTTTGTGCGTTTGTGGTATAGGAAAAAATGGTTGTTGCAAAAACAAACACCAAACTGAATAGCGTTCTTAATTGCCTGAAATAAATCGATATCATTGCTTTATATTTGATAATGCAAAAAAAGCACATCATTATAAAGCGATTGTTACATTCAGGTTAATTGATTGTTAAACGAGAAATGATTTTAAATGAAATTAATGTTTGCCTAAAAATCACGATAATATAGATCATTGAGTTCTTAACATAAAATTTACATTGCAATAACATTGCAAATGAAATCAGTGTAAATCGATTTGTGATGACAAATGAAAATTAATTCCTTCCCTGGCTGGTGGAAACCATCAATTGTTTGCTTTTAAAATCCTCATATAGTAAATGAATGATTCCATCCGACAAGCCCACTTGTGGTACCATGATGCGCTCGATTTCAGCTGCTTTCAATATGGCTATAAAAATGCGGAATGCGGGAATTATTACATCGGCACGATCGGGATTGAGTTGAAGGTCCCTGATTCGCTGATCATAAGTGAAACTGCTTACAAAATCGTAACACTCCCTGAGTTTATCAAATGATAAAAACTGGTTTTCTTTACGATTGGCAATTTTAAAAATTTTATTAATGTTACCTCCGGAACCAATTGCGACAATAGGTTTATTACCTTCTGCGAGTTTCCGTACCTGTTCTTTAAAATCGCGCCACATATCCTTTGTTACTTTATCATGCAGCATGCGGATGGTGCCTATATTGTAGGAACCTGAGGATACCATCTTGCCTTTAGAAAACAAAGTCAGTTCCGTGCTGCCACCTCCCACATCAATGTACAGGTAATTGTTATCGTTCTCCAGGTGTTCCGCAATATGATTGGAATAAATTATTTCCGCTTCCAGGCGACCTTCAATAATTTCAATTGTAACACCGGCTTCGGCTTTAACACGATCCAGTACTTCTTTTCTGTTAGTGGCTTCCCTCATGGCAGCAGTGGCACACACACGGTAGCCCAGGGCATCATAGGCCTCAATGAGTAACCGGAAGCCTTTCATAATTTTCACCAGTCTTCGAATAGTACCTTCTGAAATATATCCTAAAAGAAAAGCATCTTCACCCAACCGTAAGGGAAACCGCATTAACTCCGATTTCTTGAACAAAGGTTCGCCCTCTCCTTCATACACATTGCAAAGTAACAGCCGCATGGCATTCGATCCTATATCGATAGAGGCAAACTTCAGTATCTGTTGATTGTCCACACTAGTAATTTTAAGTAGATGCTTTAAAAATAGGCATTCATTTTAACTTTTTCTGGAGAATCCGGTAAAAATCCTCTTGCGTCCGTTGTTTCTGGCGGGCGGTTGATTTCCTGTAATTGTTTACCTGTATTTTATCGATGATCCGTGCCTTGCTGTTATCGCGGAATTGAGAAGCCAGGAACTCCCTTATTTCCTTTTGCAACCGGGGATCATAAACCGGAACGGCTACTTCCGAGCGATGATCAAGGTTTCGGCTCATCCAATCAGAGGAGGCCAGGTAGATTTTTTCCTCGCCATCATTACAAAAAATAAATATACGGCTGTGCTCCAGGTATTTATCAACAATGCTGATAATATCTATATTGTCGCTTATCCCTTTAACACCTGGTACAAGGGAACAAATTCCACGAATTATTAATTTTATTTTCACCCCTTCCTGGCTGGCCTGGTAAAGTTTGGAAATCAACTCCTCATCCACCAGGCTGTTCAATTTTAGCCAGATATAAGATTCTTTACCTTCGCGCGCGTTGGCTATTTCTTTGTTAATATAATTGACATAACGCTTGCGCATATCCCACGGTGCGATCAGCAGGTGCTTATAGTGTCCAATTTTATAATTGTTCGAATAAAAATGGAATAGTTTTTCAACCTCATCGGTAATTCTTTCATCTGCGGTAAGCAAGCTGATATCTGAATAAACCAACGCAGTTTCCTCATTAAAGTTACCGGTTCCAACGTGAGCGTAAAGGCTTGAAACACCTGCTTCGATGCGTGTGATTAAAAACAGTTTGGAATGCACTTTCAATCCCGGCACACCAAAAATTACCGTAGCCCCCTCCTCCTGCAAACGGTTCGCCCAATAAATGTTGGCTTCCTCATCAAACCGGGCCTGCAACTCCACAACAACGGTTACCTGTTTACCATTCTTCAGGGCGTTTATTAATGCATTAGCCATAACAGAATTACTTGCAAGGCGATACAGGGTAATTTTGATGCTCTGCACTTTAGGATCAATAGAAGCTTCGCGAAGGAGATTCAAAATGTAATGATAGGAATGATAAGGGAAAAACAGCAGTATATCACGTTCCTTGATAATCGGGAAAATGGTGTTGATGTTCCTTAGCAGCGGATGCTGCAAGGGTCTTACTTTCCGGTAACGCAATTGTGGCGGCCCCGCGTCCGGAAATTTTATAAAATCTTTAAAATTATGAATGCGGCCACCGGGAAATAAATTATCATGCTTGCGAAATCTCATTCTTGAAATCAGCATATCCAGCATATCCTTTGGAATATTCGCATCATAGGCCAAGCGCACCGGAGATCCTTTTTTACGGTTCTTCAGTGATTTGGATATTTTTTCAACAAGGCTTTTCGACAAATCATTATCCATATCCAGTTCAGCATCCCTGGTTATTTTAATCACATAGGATTCAATTTGATCATAATCAAAAATTGAAAAAATTTCATCCAGGTTATACCGGATCACATCCTCCAGGAGGATAATGAACTTCTTATCTTTCTGTGCAGGTAAAATATAAAACCGCGGAATAAATTTCCTGGGAATTTCTACCAGGGCATAAATTATTTTCTTTTCCCTGCCAAGCTTCTTTAGCTTTATGATCAGATAGATGGATTTATCCTTCAGGTAGGGAAAATCAGGTGTGTTATCGAGTATGATAGGGAACAGGAACCGCTGAACTTCTTCCTTAAAATAATTCCGCACGACTTTTCCCTGGTCGGGAGCCAGTTCATTTTCGTTCAGCATGATAATATTATTCTGCTCCAGGCGAGTCAGAAGTGAGGCATAAATTTCCTCAAACATTTTTTGCTGTCGCAAAATTTCTCTCTGAATTTTTTCCAGCAGTTCAACAGGTTCTTCCCATTGAAGGATATCCATTTTTTTATTAAACCGGGCCAGGCGCCTGACGGTGGCCACTCTAACGCGGAAAAATTCATCACGGTTATTGGAATAGATTCCCAGAAAACGAAGTCGTTCCAGTACCGGAACAGTTGGGTCAGCAGCTTCCTGCAACACCCTTTCATTAAAGGAAAGCCAACTCAGCTCCCGGTTGAACAACAAAGGATGTTTAGAACTCATAAATAATTTTACTTCTTGGAAGAAACAGGCTTTATTTTTCCGCCTGTGGATTTAGACTGCCTGGAAGGCTTTGCAGCCGGCTTTGAAGCTTTAACAACTTTTTTGTCTTTCTTGTTGCCTTTGTCTTTCTTTATGACTTTATCTTCAGGCAAATTCTTAACAAATTTTTTTGAAATGCTTTTCACATGTTCACTGATAGTTTTGGAAATCTCAGCGGCGGCTTTCCTGTTTCTTACTGTGAGAGCAGCTGTAACCAATGAGAATAACTCTCCTTCGATCGTCTTTTTAAGTTCTTTGTTCATGGGTTCTTTTGAATTTAATAATATATAACAGTTTCCGTGTAAATATTGTTAAATTAACAACCGTCTGGATTTACCATCTCAAATTTAATATTAAATTAACACATTTCCATTGAATTTCAAGGATAAATGAGCATTTTTTTCTGAGCATTGATATAACTGCTATGGCTCCATTTGCCTGCATCAAAATCAAACCTGACAACGCCTCCTGTAGGAATATGGGTGATTTCCGCATCCAGTTTTGCCGAAAACAAGGTAAACGAGGGATTGTGACCTACCAGCATGATGGACGGGTAAGTGTCATCGAGTTCCGCGATCATTTCAAAAAGATCCCTGACATCAATTTCGTAGAGTCGTTCCGTAACACGCAGGTTTTCCGGGGAAATGTTGAGTACTCTTTGAAAAATTAGTGCCGTGCATATTGCTCTTGATGCGGTACTGGAAATAATCAATTTCGGAACCTCTTCTAGTTGGAGGAGTTCATTAGCCATTTCATAGGCTTCAAGAATGCCGATATCATGTAGCGGACGGTCAATATCGGCAATCGCCGGCCCTCCTTTTAATGCTTTTGCATGCCGCACCAGGTAAAGTGTTCGAACATCTTGCTTGGTTATCATATACTTTTTTTAAGTGTAAATTGGAATGTAGAACCCGTACCGTAGGTGCTTTCAACGGAAATTTTCTGTCCGTGAGCTTCAATAATATGCTTCACTATGGCCAAACCCAAACCCGTGCCTCCTTGTTCCCTCGACCTGCTTTTGTCTACCCTGTAAAAGCGTTCAAAAAGCCTGCCTACATGTTGTTTTTCGATCCCGATTCCATCATCGGTGACATTCACGGTCACATAATCCTGGTGATCATACACTTTAATGACTGTTTGACCACCTTTTTTCCCGTATTTCACAGAATTCACCACCAGGTTTACGAGTACTTGCCGGATCCGGTCTTTATCAGCATAAACATAATACTTGATACCATCATTTTCCTGGGTAATCTTGATAGCCGATTCATTGGCTTTTAATTCAAGCGATTCAATTACTTCATGAATGAGGTCCTGAATATCGAAAGTTCTGTGCTCCAGGATCAATTCGCCTGCCTCCAATTTAGAGATGGATTCCAGGTCATCGACAATAGATATCAGCCGGTCGATGCTTTTGGCAGCTTTCTGAAGATACAGGATATTAATTTCCTGGTCTTCTATACCACCTTCCAGCAACGTATGTACATAACCCTGGATAGTAAATATCGGGGTTTTCAATTCATGAGAAACATTTCCGAGGAATTCCCTGCGAAAAACCTCCAATTCTTTCAGGTGTACAATTTCAGCCTTATCGGTAGTTTCGAGTTCACGCACCAGCCTGAGGATTTCTTCCTGTAAATGGGTATCGGTAACCTTTTCAGGGATGATATTAATTCCTATAACCTTAACAGTAAACTGTAAAATCATTTTGTAAAGTTCTCGCAGCCTGGAATAATAAAAGCGGGTTACCAGGATTCTTCCTGTTACCAACGCTGTAACAAAAATGAGCAGGAAAGTGGTGAGCAAAACTGTTATCAGCAGTTCAGGACTTACATCGAGCCTGAAAAGAATAATGGTAACTGGTATACATCCCGCAAAGGCAGTGATAAATGCAACAAGAGAAACGGTTTGATACAGTGCTGTTATTTTCAAATTAACGGCTGATTTTTGCAACCCCAAAGTTACTTCAAAAAAGTGTTGTTAGGGAATGTTCTGTTACAACTTCCCCAGCCATAACAAAAAAAATATCTGAAAAATCTAAAAATGTTCGCTTACTATGGATTCACCAATTGATTCCTCATCGAATGACCCTTGAATTACCACTAAATTGCAATCGAATTCCCCCTCAACTCAGGTATCAAATTTATACCCTACTCCTTTAATTGTTTTTATAGATTCATCTCCCAGTTTTTCACGGATTTTCCGGATATGAACATCGATGGTACGATCGCCGACGATAATGTCATCACCCCAGACCCTCGTCATAATTTCTTCGCGTCCAAAAACTTTTCCGGGTTTAGAGATCAGGAGGCTGAGCAATTCAAATTCCTTACGAGGAAAAACAAGTTGATGATCATTATGAGTGACCGTATATTTTTCCCGGTCTATTTCCAAATCACCTATGCGAACCAGGTCTTCGGAAACACTTCCATTTACCCGGCGCATCAAAGCTTTGATACGGCTGATAAGCACTCTTGGTTTGATGGGTTTGCTGATATAATCATCTGCTCCTACATCAAAACCTGCTATTTGAGAATAATCTTCGTTGCGTGCCGTAAGGAAGGCAATCATTACATTTTTAAGTTCCGGGTTATTACGGATGATCCTGCAGGCTTCAATTCCATCCATAACCGGCATCATGATATCAAGAATGATCAGGTGTGGCTTTAAATCGATAGCCATTTCAATAGCTTCCTGTCCGTTTTTAGCGGCATGGGTCTGAAAGCCTTCTTTTTTAAGGTTGTACTCCATGAATTCCAGGATATCCGGCTCATCATCAACCAATAAAATTTTAATATGTTCTGGACTCATAGTGATTTTTTTCAGTGCAAAGTTACCTCCGGTTAAAGTGATTTTTGTTAAGCTAATGTTAACAAATGTAATCCAAATCGTTAGGTTTAGCAGCTAGAAGCCCTAATAACCAATAAGGTTAGCAAACCCGTTATTTTTTCTTTTTCTTGCGTCTCTCCGGGTCAGAATGAAAAAAGTAGCGGAGGTCGAGGGTCAGATAATTCCCCTGGAGATCCATGCTGCCTTCGGGGTAAGGCTTTTCGCGATTCTGATATTGGATAAAGGATGTGTAGGTGATGCTGAAAGGTCGGTGGTATGAAGCACCCAGGTAAAAATAACCCGATTTTTCAGTTCGGTATTCCCAGCCCAGGTTGGCCAGCACTGCAGGAGAAAACCACGAATGACGGGCAGCGTAATGAAGGTAGTGATCGCCACGGGTGCTCAGGTCAGAAGGATAAAAATCGAGGGACAACCCCAATGCCACATCCATAAAAATCTGGTCGGAGAGCTGAATAAAAACAAGACCCTGGAACGGAATTTCATACCCCACCATTCCAAAGTCAGAGGAAACTTTTACGGCACTGTCGGTATCTGTAATATCAATGGAAAAATTTCTTTTTACATAGTTGATTCCGCTTTCCAGTGAAATGGTATTAGTAATTCCTTTGCGGATGACCATACCGATGCAATATCCTGATTCAGGTGTAATTTTAAACTGCACATTTTGCGAGGCTGCATCTACAGGACCGGTATTAAAAAATTTGCTTGAAAAAATCGGTTTGAACTGAATTCCTGCTGTAATCACTTTTTCCTGACCGTTGGCAACACCTAGGTTTAAGACAATCAACACGAATAATATACCTGCATTTGTTTTCAAAAAAGTTAAAGCGGGAAGGCAGGTCCTTGATAAAGTTTTAAAAATCATAACACAAAAATAAGGTTTTAACTTGAACGCACTCATTATTCCGGCATACAACAATTAAAGGATTATTATAACGAAACCTGCTCGATAATTATTGTATTTATCTGTTATACAACAAAATACCTCAAATCATCCGTCATCAAAAACTCACAACATACAGCTCTTTTTTCCCGGAAGACACATTAAAGTAAAATAGTTAAATTTGAGGACGGCAAACCCGGAATCATATAAACCAAAGGGTGATACCAGTTATGTTTTACTATTTTAAATGAAGCTACTTTTGCCGATAGATTCAGTTACTTATCAATTATGATTACGGATTACAATTTTGCAGTTGCCTTATTCACAGTTCGTGTTATAGCCGGGTTGCTGTTTTTTTTCCAGGGATACGATAAGGTTTTCAATATTGGAATGACACAGATCCGGCAAATGATGAAATCGGGATTCGGAAACCGTAAAATTCCTGATCAGGTGATTAACTTCATTGCCCCACTCACTTCCTGGATTGAATTGCTTTGCGGTTTCTTGTTGATATTAGGATTCTTTAAATTTTTTGCCATTTATCTGCTATGTTTTAATCTGATAATTGTTGTTTTTGGATTCAGTTTGTCGAAACCTATGTGGGAAAACAATCACGTTTTTATTCGGTTGTTGTTGTTGATTTTCCTTTTAGTGGCCCCTTTGGAATGGGACCGGTTTTCAATTGACTATTTGTTTGCTTTATCAAGGCTCACTGTTTAAAATTTCATACAATGACAAAAATATATGTTGCCACTGATTTCTCCGATGCAGCCGACAATGCAGTGAAATATGCCGCCGCCCTTGCGGGACTTTTTAATGCCGCACTTCATGTGGTTCACGTATATGAAAGTCCTTTATTTTATACAGCCGAAATGCCTTATACAGCTATTGAAGCTGCAGAGACCATGGCAAAAGAAGATGCGGAGTCAAAAATGAAAATACTTCAAGAGGAACTGGAAAAACATTATTCGTCTGTGAAGGTCTCCGTTGTTATTCTCAGGGGAATATCGGCCGATTCCATTATTGAAGAGGCAGATTCCAATGGAGCCGACCTGCTTGTTGCAGGTGCAACAGGTGCAGGCCTGCTTGAAAGAACACTCATTGGGAGCACTACGACTGCACTCATCAATAAATCGAAATGCATGGTTTTGATTGTGCCCGGGCAGGCGCATTTCAAAGGTGTTGAAAGGCTGGTGTATGCCACCGATCTCAATGAGAAAAACCTGCAGTCCGCCAATAGCTTACTCCCTATCGCCACACAAATGAATGCGGAATTGGTATTTCTTTTCGTGGATAATAAAATTCATACCGACAGCGAAAAAATATCGGATGAAATGGCGGAGAAAATTAAAGCCCAGGTGAAGTATCCTAAAGCATCGGGATATATTTGTACTGATTCGGATGTGATGAATGGTATTTCCATTTTTATTCATAAAATGAAAGCTGATATGGTTGCCATGGTTACACACCATCGCTCATTTCCGCGTATGTTGTGGGACAAAAGCCTGACGATGAAATTTTCCTACCACCCGGAAATTCCTTTGCTGGTTATTCATGATGCAGTATAATTCTAATAGGATCAATTTTCCTGCATTACAACCCAGGTAAACAGCACTTCATTGAAATCATTCAACATCCCTGAAAAGGAGCGGCATAAAATAAAGGCGATCATGCTGGTGTTAATTATCAGCATCCTTTTACTATGTATCAAATTCCTGGCATGGTATCTCACTCACTCCAATGCCATTCTTACCGATGCACTTGAATCGATTGTAAATGTTATTGCAGGAAGTTTTGCGTTGTTCAGTATTTATGTTGCTTCTCAGCCGCGCGATGAAAATCATCCTTATGGACATGGGAAAATGGAATTTCTTTCAGCAGGATTTGAAGGCGGCTTGATTTTCATAGCAGGTGTCACCATTATCATAAACTCCATTTATTCGCTTTTCCAACCTGTTAAAATTCATTCACTCGAATGGGGTGTATGGCTTTCCGCTGCCTCCGGATTGATCAATTTTATTATGGGAGCCTTTCTTGTTAAGAAAGGGAAAAAATCGAATTCCGTATTGTTAATTGCGAATGGCAAACATTTGATTTCTGATACTGCCAGCAGCGTCGGACTAGTTGTGGGACTGAGTTTGATTTTATTAACGGGAATGTACTGGCTCGACCAGGCAATGGCTATCCTTTTCGGGATTATCATTCTGATTACAGGTTTTGGTTTATTAAAAAAATCGATAAACAGTTTACTGGATGAGGCCGATTATGAAAAATTGCAGTTATTAATATCCCAGTTACAAAATCACCGGAAAGAAAAATGGATTGATATACATAACCTGAGAGTAATAAAATATGGCGCTAACCTGCATGTCGATTGTCATATCACATTGCCCTGGTACGAATCGCTGGAAAGCGCGCATGACGAGGTGACAGCGGTAGAAAAATTAATCAGTAAAAGTCTGGGAAACGACGTAGAGTTTTTCATTCATGCCGACCCTTGTGTTACTCCAACGTCCTGTGCTATTTGCCAGGTTGCGAATTGCACCTTTCGCAAAGCAGCTTTTGTAAAGAAAATTGAGTGGGAGTTGTCCAATATGCTACCGAATAAAAAACATGGAATGTAACCTGTAACATCATGCTGTAGTGATAGCCAGCTTTAATTGTTGCAACAACAGCGCTTCCGGTATCACACCCGATTGCCTCCATAGCTGTTTGCCATTTTTAAAAATTATGAAAGTGGGAACACCCCTGACCTCGTAAACTGCCGCAGCCTGTTGATTTTTATCCACATCTACTTTAATAACTTTGGCAGTATTCCCCATTTGTGAGGCTACTTTTTCCAGCACCGGAGCCATTACTTTACAGGGACCGCACCAGGTGGCATAAAAATCAACCAGTACCGGAGTATCTGAATTTATAATTTCATGGAATTTACTCATAGTTTAATCATAATCAAAATCTGATAAATCAGGTTGTTCTGGAGCGAAGGATTTTTCTTTGCCCAGAGCATTCTGACTCTGTAATGTCAGGTTGTCCGTGATGGTCGTTTCCAGCCAAACAGTCCCCGATTTCCTGAATACCTGTACATTTAAACCATGATCTCTGAAAATTGTTTCCAGTGCTGCCACTGTGATATAAAGAGTATATTCAAATCAACCACATTTTTTATTCCTGCTTATTTCTCCCAACTCAGGATTCGTTTTAATCATTTCTTTAATAAAAGACGCATCAGTTACATCATGCGCTTTTGTAAAGAATTCCAATTTAAGAAATGGGAAATCAACATGGAATTGTTCCTTAATTTCTGAAATAAGTTTATTACTGTCAATTTGAAGGATCATCATCTTAAGGATTTCAGGAAACTGGTAATGTATAACAGATAATAAGCAAAGATTTCGCCACATGGTTTGATTTGGCATGACTATAGTCAGTTAATCTGAAAATTGTAAATAGCAATTATTAGTTTTGGCAGGATTCCGGCATCCTTAATTTCCCTAAAAATGTGTGATTTTTATAATAACAAACTGATACTCAACCATTTAACTAATTAACATTAATTTAACATGAAGTTAATGTTATGTCAACCTCTTACATGCACTTTTGCAACTCCAATTAGTGAATTAACCTAACACTGACTTAACTTAACTTATCCAGATGAAATCAACACTTATAGTATTCGCTGTGGCGGGATTATTTCTTACCTCCTGTGGCGGAAAGACAGAAACCGGTGCAACTTCCGACACACCTCAAATGGAAGGCGAAGTTAAAATTGATGGTTCAAGTACCGTATATCCCATTTCGGAAGCTGTTGCAGAAGAGTTCCGCAATGAACAGCCTAAAGTAAAAGTTACTGTGGGCTTATCAGGAACCGGTGGAGGTTTTAAAAAATTCAGCCGCGGTGAAACTGACATCAACAATGCGTCTCGGTCAATTAAGAGTTCGGAGATAAAAGCATGTGAGGAGAATAATATTTCCTCACTCGAAATTGAAATCGCATTTGACGGACTTTCAGTTGTAGTAAATCCTGAAAATAATTTTGTAAATGAGATGACGGTAGCTGAGTTAAAGATGATGTGGTCTCCCGAAGCTCAGAATAAAATCACACGTTGGAATCAAATCAGAAAAGAGTGGCCGAATGAAGAGTTTCACCTTTATGGAGCAGGAACCGAATCAGGCACATATGATTATTTTACTGAAGCAATTGTTGGAGAAAGTCATAAGAGCAGGGGTGATTATACTGCCAGTGAAGATGACAATGTACTTGTACAAGGGGTATCAACTGATAAAAACGCACTGGGCTTTTTTGGGTTTGCCTATTACGAAGCTAACATGGATAAACTGAAACTTGTTGCAATCGATGATCAGGATGATTCAAATGGTAAAGGCGCAATCCTCCCTTCAGTGGAAACAGTAAAAAATAAATCCTACACTCCACTCTCAAGGCCCCTGTTTATTTATGTAAATTCTGTTGCCATTCAAAGGCCGGAAGTTACGGAATTTGTAAAATTTTATATCAATAACGCCGCCGAATTATCACGTGAAGTAGGTTTTATTCCTATGACAGAAGAGGAATATGCCATTCAAATGAAACAGTTTGAAGAGTTTATGTCGACCCATTCTAAATGAGGTGGGTGGTGGGTTGTAGGTGGTGCATTCTCCACTCACCACATGTCTCTTGTCACATTAAGTAAGGAACCAAAGAATGACGAAGCGAACGAAAGAAAAATCCATTGAGCTCCTCCTGGCTTTTTGCGCCTTTCTTACCATACTGACCACTGCGGGTATCTTGTATGTGTTACTTTTTGAAGCTTTCAATTTTTTTAAAGAAGTTTCCATTGTAGATTTCTTAACTGATACACAATGGACCCCTTTATTCGCAGAAAAGCATTTTGGAATTTTGCCTTTACTTTCCGGAACACTTTTAACATCGTTCATAGCAATTCTGGTAGCATTACCCACCGGATTAACCATAGCGCTTTTTCTGAATGAATATGCCACAGTCAGGTTTAAAAATATTATAAAACCCATTCTTGAAATCCTTGCTTCTGTGCCTACTGTGGTATACGGATTCTTTGCATTGACAGTTGTGACCCCTTTTTTACAACAATTTTTACCGGGAATGTCGGGATTCAATTCTTTGTCTGCAGGATTCGTCATGGGAATTATGATTATTCCTTATGTGTCATCACTCAGTGACGATGCCATTGCTGCTGTTCCAAGATACATTCGGGAAGGATCATTGGCGCTGGGTGCAAACAGGTTCCAGACTTCCTTCCGGGTTATTCTTCCATCAGCATCTTCAGGAATTATGGTATCCGCCATATTAGCTATTTCAAGAGCAATTGGTGAAACAATGATTGTTGCTATAGCAGCAGGTCAGCAACCGCGACTGACGTTAAACCCGTTAGTGCCGATTGAAACCATTACAACCTATATCGTCAAGGTCAGCTTGGGTGATGTGGCTCATAATTCACTTGAATACCGGACCATTTTCGCAGCCGGAATAACGCTTTTTATTTTTACATTTTTGTTGAATAATCTCAGTTATTGGTTGAATAAGAAATTTGAGAAAAAATATGTCTAAGCATTTCAAAAAAATAGCACGGCTCAAGGATCAGTCGTTTAAATATTTGGGATTGTTCAGCACCTTTTTTGGACTGGTCATGCTGGCAATTTTTATTTCCAGCATTTTCATGGAAGGAATTTCCAGGATCAGTTGGGATTTTATTTCCAATTTCCCTTCGCGTAAACCTGAAAAAGCAGGCATCCTTTCCGCACTTGCAGGGACACTCTGGATAATTGTAATTACGGCCATGGCTGCCATACCAATTGGTATTGGTGCAGCTATTTACCTGGAAGAATTTGCGAAAAAATCACGGCTAGGAAAAATTATTGAAATAAACATAACCAATCTGGCTGGTGTACCATCCATTATTTATGGGTTGCTGGGCCTTGAAATATTCGGACGTATTTTCAATCTCGGGGGGAGCATTCTCACCGGTGCATTTACGCTGGCATTATTAATTCTTCCAATTATAATTGTAGCAACGCGTGAAGCCATTAAAGCCGTTCCCAACTCTTTGCGGGAGGCATCTTATGCTTTGGGATCTTCAAAATGGCAAACGGTAAAAATGACAGTTATTCCGTCTGCAAGCAGTGGTATCATCACGGGTATCATTATCGCAATATCACGGGCAATCGGTGAGGCTGCACCGCTGATAGTAGTTGGAGCACTTGCTTATGTGCCATTTGTTCCCACTACGCCAACTTCTGAATTTACCGTATTGCCGATTCAAATTTTTAACTGGGTTTCCAGGCCGCAGGAAGCTTTTATTGTAAATGCATCGGCAGGTATCATCATTCTCCTTGGAATAACATTTATACTAAATGCCTTTGCAGTATATTTACGAATTAAACGAACCGTAAAATATTAATTTAGAGTCTGAAAAATTAAAAAGTAATGAGGATGGTTATTTTTCGAGCTTATACCCCACTCCACGAATGGTGGTGATAAACTGATCCTGCAATTTCTTACGTAACATACGAATGTGTACATCAAGTGAACGGGAATCCTTGGGCTTATAATCACGGCCCCATATCTGACTTAATATTTCAATTCGCTTAAAAACCTTACGGGGATTGGATGCCAGCAGGAGCAGCAATTCAAATTCCTTTTTTGGAAAAGGAATTTTTACACCTTTAAGATAAACCGTGTATGCAGCTTTATCAATTATTAAACCGTTTTCAAGCGACAATCCCCTGACCACAAAAGATGTATCACCATTTTCTGACAGGTGGCGCATGCTGCCGGTTAGAGGGTTCCAGTCATCGGTTTCTTCAACAATGTGTATTTTACTTCCCACAATTATATTTTTTCTCACTCAAAAGTAGTTTCGTGCTATTAAGCGGAAGTTTATTAAAAGTTAAATTGCTGTTAATTGACCTTGTCGGTCTAAATGGCACTATTTACTTTTATCAAAACAATCAGGGAACATTATTTGTTGTAAATCAATCGATGAATTTCTAAATACTGAAAAAGGTTTAGGATATTTACCCTTCAAATTATGAAACTGCAAACAAAAATTCTTTCTTTATTCGTGATTGGCTTCTCGCTGATTACCACAGGCTGCAGTTTCACGAACAGATCCAGCCTCAAACTATTTAATGAAGCCAGCGACACATCTTACGATCTTGTAGTTGTACCCGGCGTGCCACTTGAAAACGGAAAATGGAGTGACATTATGAAAGCCCGTATTTATTGGTCCAAGTATTTATTCGACAAAGGAATTGCCAGGAACATCATGTATTCCGGTAATGCCGTATATACTCCATATGTTGAGGCTGAAATTATGGCGCTTTACGCAGAAGCTATAGGCATTCCCAGAGAAAATATTTTTACCGAATCAAAAGCGGAACACAGTACCGAAAACATCTATTATTCATTCAAAAAATCAAAGAAATTAAATTTTAAACGAATTGCTTTGGCATCGGATCCTTTCCAGACTAAAATGCTTCAGCGGTTCACGCGGTTGAGAGTGAGTGAAGATGTAGATTTTATACCAATTGTTTTTGATACGCTTCGCATGATGGAACCTTTTATGATTGATCCTGTAATAGATCCTTCATCAGCATTTGTCAGCGACTTTACTCCCCTTCCTGAGCGCAAAAGCTTTTGGGTTCGCTTGCAGGGTACGATGGGAAAAGATCTGGATTTGACGGCTTACGATTAAGAAAATTATCGGATTATCTCAACTTTTCCCTGCCCAAGTAGTTCTTCCTGACTTCGCAGTCTGAAAAAATAAATTCCCGGATTAATTGCTTCCGTATTATACAAAACCGTAGTTGCATCTATTGTTTGCAGTTCGTTTAAGGTAATGGGTAGCAGTTGCAACGTCAACCGAAGCATCAAACTGTTGAAATATCCGGATGACGGATTCGGAAATACAACAACTCCTGCAAAATCCGTATCTCTTATCCGAACCTTTTCTACTTCCGATTGATTTAAGCGAAATTAATAGCGGTATTTTATTTTATGATATCTACATTAAAAACGTTTTAAAATACCAGGGCAAGCTGGTAAAATTGTAATAGTAAAAGACTTATTTATTTAACAATTTCCTTACTTTTACAACTGAATTTCCAACTTTGGCAACGGCTTGCTCCAATTCTTCTTTGGAAATACCGAAGCTTTCAGTCCAGTAGTTAACTTCCCATTTTTCGGAAAGAGAAATTCTTGAGCGGTCCTGAGGACCCTTTGATTTTAGAATTATCCATCTAAGATAAATTTAAGTCAAAGAAAAGAGTTTTTTAAACCGGAACTCTTCCTTTTCCATGATTGAATTTATCGTGATCCGCTGCCGGATTTGCTTTTAGAGCTTTCTGCTTTGGATGAAGTTCCATCCGATTTTCCGGATGAAACACCCTCTGTTTTACCACTTCCGGATTTGGATCCGGCCCTGTTGCCGCTGTTACCTAAACTGCGATCTTCCGTATTTGGTTTTTTATTTGCCATGTTTTTAATTATTTATTTCTTACAAAAACAAAACATCGTGCCATTGAAAACTAATCGGTACAACTTCACATTTTCTTAGAGTAAAAAGGGCATTTTATACGTTAAAAAATAGTAAAAAACATATATACACGCTGTAGAAATACTTGGACATAGTGAGTGAAAAAACGGATAACCAGTTATAGCTTACTACACTGTTTTTGTTGAATCTAAAGATGAAGCTGTGTTATCTAATTTAGTTATCTTTACTGTATTCAGTCGTTGTTGCTCTATAACCTTCCAATTCCATTAACAATTTTACAAAAAACATTATGCAAAAAGGATTAATACTCTCCAAAATTGATTGGAACATGCTGCTTCTCGGCAACGAAGAATGGAGTTTCCTTGCGGAAGCTTCTTTGCGGACTTTCATCATGTTTTGTATAATTGTAGTAGGGTTACGCTTATTGGGGAAAAGAGGAATCAAACAATTATCGGTTTTTGAATTGGTTGTTATTATTGGCCTAGGTTCTGCAGCCGGCGATCCTATGTTTTACAAAGATGTTGGAATCCTGCCTCCGCTCATTGTGTTTATCATGGTGATTCTTTTGTACAATGTTATTGTGTATTTTGTTGGTCAGAATAAAAGTTTTGAAAGACTGGTTGAAGGAAAGCCCGTATGTTTAATAAAAGACGGTGAATTTTCGATTGAAAATTTCAGGAAAGAGGCTTTGGGGGAGGATGAATTTTTTGCGGAATTACGTATGCAAAGTGTTTCCCAATTAGGGCAAATTGAGGAAGCCATTGAGGAAAGTTCCGGCAATATGAGTATATTTTTCTACCCTGATGAAGAAGTAAAATACGGCTTGCCTGTGATGCCGGGGGTGCAATCCAACGGCACTTCAGAAGTGACCGAAGCCGGCTGGTACGCCTGTGCATTTTGTGGTCATACCCGAAACCTCAACCCTGGCGAATTTAGCTGTCCGATTTGCAATAAAAACAAGTGTGTAAAAGCAAGTAACAAAAAGCGCATCCGGTAATGGCATTATAATTGAATACTTAGGTTCTTTGCTAATTTTTGTATTTTTAATCTTTACAATCCATTCTTACTAAACTGCTTATTATGAAAAACCTCAAAATTCAAACCCTTTCGATCTTGTTGCTTGTTTGCGTATTTGCCAGTTCTTGCAGTGCTATTGAAGGAATATTCAAAGCCGGCATGGGAGTTGGAATTTTTGTGGTGCTGGCTGTTTTTGTTATTATTGGATATTTTGTGATGAAGGCGCGTGGGAGTAAGTAAACGGAGCTTCTGAATTATGCAGCAATTTAGGGCTGAATATTTCAGAGATTTGTTTCGATAACCATGCATCCACCCCGGTTTATCAGGTCATTGCAACATTTTATTCGCGTTAAAGCTACGTTCAATAAATAGTACATGAAAAGTCAATTCAAAATGGCAAAATCCTTTTGCAAATTGCTCTGCATTAAATACAGCAGTTTCAGTAAAGTATTTTCATTTTCATTGTCCGTCTGATCTTCCTATTTACATTAATTTAATTCGTAGCTAGCGTTACGTCCTGCCGCTTGTGTTTGTTGTAAGATGCCTTTTTCAACCAGGTCTTTTATATCTCTTAGGGCGGTGTCGGTGGAAGTGTTGGCAATTTTAGCGTATTTTGAGGTTTGCAATTTACCATCAAAACCATCCAGGAGTTTATTAAGAATTAAGCGTTGACGTTCGTTAATAAGTGTATCCTCGTGTAATTTCCAAAACTCAGCTTTGCGTACTATTTTTTGCGTGGTGTTTTCAGTGGCGAGCATTGCAATTTTGAGACAATGCAAAAACCAGTCAAGCCATTCGGTAATGTCACCTGAACTGTGTTGCACTTTTTGCAATACTTCGTAATATCGTTTGCGTTCTGCCAATATTTGACCCGACATGCTATAAAATCGTTCTCCATTGCCTTCAGAACGGGCAAGCAACAGGTCAGTTATAGCACTTCCTATTCTTCCGTTTCCAAGTTAAACGGAAATGGGTGGTCAATGCAATGCGGAAAAAGGTGGTCAAGTCAAACGGATTTTCCAGCCTTTCACTCCAAATACAATTTTATTAGTTCTTTCATAAAACACAAATCCCGCCCGGAACGAACCTGGCGGGTTTTTGTGCTTTGACATTTTTCGGCAACGGATTAAACCATTTACCTACCATGTCAGCACTAGAGTAGCATAAGGCAATATATTGGAATATATTGACAGAAGCCCAAACCTGTACCATTGTTCGTTCCGATCCAGATAAATCTGGACGTCCCCCGTTAGGGAGCAACAGTAAAATATTAATTTTTAATATTTAAATTATACAAACAACAATATTACCTGTCAAGTGTCAAGGTGTGGAAAAATCTATCTGCCTTCAAAGCCTTTTTGAGAATTTAAATATTTTCGAACTAGAATTATTAAATATTTTCAATATATAAATACCGTTATTTAATCTATTTAAATCAATAGTAAATTCAATGTGAGATTTAGGTATAATACCTTTTAAGAATGTTTTGCCTAGTAAATCACTAATACAATATTCAAAGCCAACAGTATTATTTGAAGTTTGTAAAGTTAAACTACTTGAAGTAGGATTGGGAAAAATTTCTATAGCCATTTCATTTGACAAATTTAATTCAGAAATAGAAGTTAAAAGTGAACATGGTTGAGTTTGTGAGTAAACAATTTGACCATTGATATAAACGCAATTTAATAGATCATATTTTTCTCCCCAATTGGGAGAGATGTCGGCAAACAAACCAAAGGTGCTTCCAATTCCGTCAATAATTTGTACATAATCATCAACAACACCCATCCAATTATTTGATGTAATATGACAAACTTTATGATATAAACCGTCAATTAATAAAGAATCAACACTTGTAATCACTTCAACATAATTGTCATAGGAACCATTAAAAGAAAAAGCATTTCCATAGGCTAATGTGTCATTTAAACCAAGATTAAAATCATAAAGTAAGTATTCTTGGCCTGAAATATAATCGAAAATATATACTCGCTTAGCAGTATCCTCCCTAATTGCCCAATTGTTTTGATTTGTTATAGTACCTAGATCACATACTCCGTTAGCCCCAGCAAAACCTGACCAATAAAGCTTACTGTAGGTTAAACTATTTATTAGAGTATCTTCACCTCTCAAATCAAATTGATTATCCCAACATAATTGTGTTGTTGTAGCTTGATCAAATCTAATTGATGTCTGTCTCCAAATGATTCCGGAATCAGGAATTGATATATAACTCTGAGCTATTAATAGAGAACATGGTAACAGTAATGCAAATGTTATGATAAAGCCCTTAAACTTTCCGTTCATAGCTTCAATATTTTTTGTCTTTTAATTAATCCTTTATATTGACATTCAACCACTAAAATTCCACTATTCCAATCGTTAATATTTATTTGGTGGTTTAATGTATTTATTTTATCGTTAAATAGTACATTACCTAACATGTCATAAATTTTCACTCTGACTTTATCTTCTACTCCTGTAAATTTTATTTCAATCAATTGAACAGATGGGTTTGGTAAAACAACGAACTCCCAATCTTGAATAAAGTTTTTATTTTGTTCGTCGATGAGTTCATTTGCAAAAATGAATTCTGCTTGCCTAAAAGGAATTGAACTATTATTAGGACCTATACATGCATGAATAAATGCTTTGTAATAAATTAAGCCTTGATTTGCTAACGGATCAGCAATAAAACCCGGATTCAATTCTATTGAAATGCCAGACCTATTATTAACTTTTCCAGCAAAAATTTCTTGAGTGGAATAGATATTTTCTTTTGCTTCTTTCCAATCATTATTGTTGATTGACTGGATAATCCCACCAACTTGACCACCAAATTCCCATTCAGATTGACCACCTAATTCCGCCCCAACTTGACCACCCATTTTCAGCCGACTTTTGTGTTAGTTTTTTGTGATTGTTTTTGTTCTTTTCAACAATCAAATATAAGTTATTTTTAGTTTATCTGTTCGATTCCGGTTTTTTCTTTAGCATTCTTTTTTCTAAGTGACTCTCCTTTCAAGTCTATTCGATGGGCATCATGGATAATTCGGTCCAAAATAGCATCGGCGATGGTTTGTTCTCCAATTATTTCATACCAGCCCGCTACAGGAACCTGAGAGGTGATGATAGTGGAGCTTTTTCCATGGCGGTCTTCCATTATTTCCATCATACTCATCCTGCTTTGAGTGTCCAATGGTTGGATTCCAAAATCATCGATGATAAGCAGGTCCGATTTTTCAATACGGGTCATTTCACGAAGATACGACCCATCTGCCTTGGCTAGTTTTAGCCGGGAGAAGAGTTTTGATGTTTGCTGATAGAGCACCTTAAGACCTAATTCACAGGCATGATGGCCCAGTGCCGAGGCCAGGTAACTTTTTCCGATACCAGTGCTTCCAGTGATGAGTACGTTTTCCTTTCGTTTGATAAATTCACAATCTGCCAGCCTCTTGATTTGATTTTTATCCAGGTTGCGCTCCATATCAAAAGAAAGTTGTTCCACCGAAGCCTTGTACCGGAACCGGGCTGTTTTTAAGCTGCGGTCCAGCTTCCTGTTATGCCTTTCATCCCATTCGGCATCAATAAGTAAAGCAATTAATTCATCGGAAGTATACTTTTCCCATTTACCGGTTTCTACGTTTGCGCTGAAGGTACCAGCCATTCCGTGAAGCTTCATTTGTTTCATTTTGTTTAATGTTTGTGCATTCATTTTGAGTTGAGTTTAGTTGTTATTGATAGATTAATTAATAACCGGCAATGCCCGGGAGAAGTACAGGCACCACCGGTAGTTTTTATTTGTAATAATTCTTTCCGCGAACATTTTCGTGCATGGGCATTCCAGGCAGAGGTTCCTGTTCTATTTCCAGGTTAGCGATTCCACCTTGTATTATTTCCTCTATAGCGGTGTAACTGTATCTTCCAAGGTAATGAGCACGGGTACAGGCAGCAATTAAAACGGGATGGCCTTTTCTTTTACCATATGACAAAATGCCCATACAGGAGCGGTAAGCCTGCTCTGGATATGATTTTTTCAATAGCACCTGACCAATATAGTATTCGACTACTTCATCAATAGCGCGGGCATCAGCAAGAAATTTTTCAGGGTTCCATTCCAGAATAGCCTTTTGCTGGGAAGCAAGATGCGCTTCGTTGGTAGTATAATTATGTCGGCTTTTTGTACGGGTGTGCTCAGCGATTTTCTCATACTTGTAAAAAACCTCCACCACATATTTTGAGTAGAGTATTTTAACTTTTTTACCTATAAAACGATAGGGCACCGAGTAGTAATGCTTATCGGCATGGAGCATCACATAGCCGTTTTTCATCACGGTAACGCCTGCATGCTTTTTTAGATTATAAGCAAGTTCTGGCAGCGGTTGCAATGTGGACCGTTCCAGTTCTTCAAACTGACTGCGGCGTGAATAATCTCTTCCCGAGAGCAATGCATTGTTGTGATTTTCAAGCAGTATTTTTATTCTTGCGTTGAGTTCTGTTAGCGGAACACAATCATCACCCAGGTTCTTTAAAATACTTCGGTAGGAAAGTTTAACAGCTCCTTCCACAAGGGCCTTATCTTTTGGTTTATAAGCCCTGGCGGGCACCACAGACATGCCGTAATGGCGGGCAAAGCCTTCAAAATTTTCATTCAACCGAGGTTCATACCGATGGCTTTTTATTACAGCCGATTTTAAATTGTCAGGAACAATAGCAAGTGGCGCACCTCCAAAATATTCCAGCGCATGAATGCAACACTCAATAAAATCAGCCACCTGCTGACTTTCGATAGCCTGTGCAAAGGTGAGTTGACTGCAACCAAGTATGGCCACAAATAGTTCAGCTTGCTTAATTTCTCCCGAGAGGATATCCACATAAGGGTACTTTTCACCGGTAAAGTCGATAAACATTTTATCGCCCGCCTTGTGTTCAATCACAGAAGAGGGGTGAATGCGGCGCTTATACAGGTTGTAATGTCTGTAAAAAGTGGTCCGTTTCAGCCCTTCCGGGTTGGTTTTAG
>JALYQW010000006.1 GCA_030855635.1 Bacteroidota bacterium
TGCGCTGCAGCGGATGTACATATCGATCCGTGGATACCAGTTGAGAAGGCTATCATCACACACGCTCACGGCGACCATGCCCGGTGGGGATCTAAACATTACCTGGCTCACAAGGACAGCGAAGCCATACTACGGTTGCGGTTAGGACAGGATATTAGTCTACAAACAGTTGAGTATGGCGAAACCTTTGTTATCAACGGCGTTCGCTTTTCGCTACATCCGGCAGGTCACATTCTTGGATCTGCCCAGGTACGTGTAGAACACAAAGGAGAAGTTTGGGTGGCAAGTGGTGATTATAAATTGGAAAACGATAATTTTTGTACGCCATTTGAATCGGTAAAATGTAATGTATTTATTACTGAATCAACATTCGGGCTTCCTATTTACAAATGGCAACCTCAGGAAGATATAATTAATGAAATAAATGCATGGCATCACAAGAACCAGGCAGAAGGCAAGGCAAGTATTTTGATGGGATATGCTTTAGGAAAAATTCAACGCATACTAAAAAATATTTCAATAAAAGATACAACAGTGCTGGCTCACGGTGCCGTATATATGGTAAATGAACGCTTACGCGAAGCAGGATATGATTTGCCACCTGTTACGTTAATTACTAAAGAAACCGATAAAAAACTTTTTAAAGGCGCATTAATTCTTGCACCGCCTTCTGCTCATGGATCACCCTGGATCAGGAAATTCGGACCTGTTTCGCTGGGATATTGTTCCGGCTGGATGATGGTGAGGGGAGCTAAAAACAGGCGTGCCGTAGATCAGGGTTTTGTACTCAGTGATCATGCCGACTGGAATGATCTGAACATTGCAGTAAAAAGTTCAGGAGCAGAAAAGGTGTTTGTCACCCATGGATTCACAAGTACTTTTTCCCGATGGTTAAATGAAAATAATATCGAATCGGCTGAAGTGGAAACCATGTATGGAAATGATGAAGTGCAGGAAGATGCTGTTCCGGCTCTCCACACGGAAAGTGAAGGTGAACCCTTATGAAACAATTTGCTGAATTATTTTTAAATCTCGACAGAACGAACAAAACCAATGACAAGGTAGCGTTGCTGAAAGAATATTTTATAAACGCTGAACCGAATGATAAAATATGGGCTCTTGCTTTGTTTACGGGAAGGAGACCTTCCTTTAAAATAAACAGCAAACAAATGCAGCAATGGGCAATTGAAATTGCACAGATTCCGGTTTGGCTCTTCCGCGAAAGCTATAACAGTGTAGGCGACCTGGGTGAAACTATTTCGTTGATTCTTCCTTCTACATCACAAAACAACAACCACAAATCACTTGCTGAATGGTTTGAGTATTTAAACCGGTTACCTTCCATGACGGAAACAGATAAACGAAATCATATCCTTATGGCATGGGAGCAGTTGTCGCGGCAGGAAATTTTTGTTTTTAATAAATTACTCATGGGAAGTTTCCGAATCGGTGTTTCACAAACCTTGGTTGTTAGGGCAGTGGCAGAAGCAACCGGAATTGAATCAACCAGTATTGCTCACCGACTCATGGGTAAGTGGCTTCCATCCGATACCTCCTATGAAAACCTGGTTTTTAATGAAAGTGAAAATGATGCTGCCTCCCGGCCCTACCCCTTTTACCTTGCCTATGCAATCGAAAACGACATTGCAGAGCTGGAAGCCATGGAGAACTGGATGGTAGAATGGAAATGGGATGGCATACGATCGCAAATCATTCATAGGAACAACGAATTGTTTATCTGGACACGTGGAGAAGAACTAGCCACTGATAAATTTCCGGAATTGCATGTGCTGAAAAACCTGCTTCCGGCTGGAACTGTGCTCGACGGTGAAATAGTAAGTTTCCGTGAGGGAAAACCTTTACCATTTAACGTGCTGCAAACCCGAATTGGCAGAAAAACACTGACTAAAAAAATTCTTGAGGACGCTCCGGTTGCATTCATTGCTTATGATATGCTTGAAGAAAATGGAATTGATATACGTCACCATACGCAGTACATAAGACGCGGAAAGCTGGAAGAGTTGCACAGGTCTGTTAAAAGTGAAGAAAAATTCCGTCTCTCAGAAGTACTAAAATTCAGTAGTTGGGATGAGTTAAAAACCCTGCATAACCTGTCGCGGGAACATGCTGCGGAAGGTTTCATGATAAAAAACAAGGAAGGTACCTACCAGGTAGGTCGAAAAAAAGGAGATTGGTGGAAGTGGAAAGTAAACCCTTTAAGTATTGATGCGGTGCTGGTATACGCACAGAAAGGGCACGGGCGAAGAGCAGAATTGTTTACCGATTATACTTTTGCTGTTTGGGGTGAAGAGGAAAAATTAATACCGTTCGCGAAAGCATATTCAGGTTTGACCGATAAAGAAATTGTTGAAGTGGATCGCTTCATAAAAAATAATACCGTTGAAAAATTCGGTCCGGTGCGCACAGTAACTCCACAACTTGTTTTTGAAATAGGATTTGAAGGTATCAATATTTCTTCGCGACATAAATCGGGAATTGCGGTTCGCTTTCCACGTATCTTACGATGGAGAAAAGATAAACCTGTTAAGGAGGCTGATACCCTGATAAATCTCCAATCCATTCTGGAAACTTACAAGTAACTTCTGCACGTGTTATTACAACAATCAACAGGTTATAAAATAGTATTGAAATGGTTAAGATCCAGGAAATGGAAGCTTGCCCCATTTCAGCAGGAAACCATGGAGGCTTTTTTGTCAGGAAAAAGCGGACTGTTAAATGCTCCAACAGGCAGCGGTAAAACCTATGCGCTGTGGTTTCCGGTGCTGGTTAATTACATAAATTCCACAAAGGAATTCAAAACAAGACCCGCTAAAGGATTACAGATTTTATGGATCACACCATTACGCGCACTGGCAAAAGATCTGCATCGAAATATGCAGCATGCGTGTGATGAATTGGAAATTCCCTGGCAGGTAGGCATTCGAACCGGCGACAGTAAAACCAAGGATCGCAGTAGTCAGAAAAAACAAATGCCGCAGGCATTGATCATCACACCTGAAAGTCTTCACATTTTATTCTCACAAAAAAACAGTTCTGAAATTTTTAAGAATATCACCACTGTAATAGTTGATGAATGGCATGAACTGATTGGAAGCAAGCGAGGAGTACAGGCAGAGTTGGCTTTAGCCCGGCTAAGAAACATTAACCCCGAATTAAAAACATGGGGAATTTCTGCAACCATTGGAAACCTGGAACAAGCAAAATCAATTCTGCTTGGAATAAATTTCCCTGCTGAAAATTCAGTTACTATTAAAGCGATTTCCAACAAAAAAATTATTGTAGAAACCATTCTGCCCGAAAAAATTGAAACACTGCCATGGGCAGGATATCTTGGAATCCGGTTACTGGATAATGTAGTAGAAGTCATTAAAAAAAGCAGGACCACATTGCTGTTCACCAACACCCGTTCACAGACAGAAATATGGTACCGTGCAATTATTGAAAAGTATCCTGAATTCGCCGGCATCTCGGCACTGCATCATGGATCACTCGATAAAGAGTTACGCTCTTGGGTTGAGGAATCGCTGCACAATGAGAAATTAAAACTGGTAGTGTGTACCTCCAGTCTTGATTTAGGAGTAGATTTTCGTCCTGTTGAAACCGTCATCCAGGTGGGAAGTCCGAAAAGTATTTCAAGATTTATGCAACGTGCCGGGCGTAGTGGCCATCAGCCGGGCGCTGTAAGCAAAATATATTTCACACCCACCAATTCATTGGAACTTATTGAAGCGGTTTCACTTCGCGAAGGCATTGAAAACAATATCCTCGAAGAACGCATTCCCTTTATCAACGCGTTTGACGTGCTTGCACAATGGATGGTAACGCTCGCAGTTGGAGAGGGATTTTATGAAGAAGCACTCTTTAACGAAATAAAAACAACAAATTGTTACAAGCTGATTAATCGTGAAGAATGGCAATGGTTGCTGGGTTACATCACCACCGGGAGTTCTTCATTGGTAGCTTATGATGAATTTAAAAAAGTGGAAGTCGAAAATGGATTGTTCCAGGTGAAAGACCGAAAAATTGCCATGCGTCACCGACTCAGCATGGGAACAATTGTTTCCGATTCCTCACTGAGTGTAAAGTTTCAGCATGGGAAATACCTGGGATCCATTGAAGAATCCTTCATAGCGCGTCTGAAGCCGGGAGATGTTTTCTGGTTTGCGGGCCTTCGTGTCGAATTCGTACGGATACGCGACATGAGTGTTACTGTTAAAAAAGATACCAGTAACCGGCAAGGAGTTGTTCCGCAATGGATGGGAGGAAGAATGTCTCTCTCATCCCAGCTTTCACGATTCATCCGTGATCGCTTGTCGGATAGTATCGACAACCCGCACAGTGAAATTGAAATACAGAAACTTCAACCGCTATTGAACTTACAAAATGAACGGTCGAGCATTCCCCGGAGTTATGAATTGCTTATTGAACAATATAAAGGCAGTGACGGCCACCATATTTTTATTTTTCCTTTCGAAGGACGGCTCGTTCACGAAGGTATGTCGGCCATTCTGGCATATCGAATCAGCAATCTTTTTCCCATTACTTTTTCAATCGCGATGAATGATTATGGTTTTGAATTACTAAGCGATCAATATGTGGATTTACAAAAATTACTTTCTGAAGTAAATTTATTCACCACTGATAATTTACTGGAAGATATTCACCGGAGTGTGAACTCCACCGAAATGGCGAAGAGGAAGTTCCGTGAAATAGCCACTATTGCAGGACTTGTTTTCCAGGGGTTTCCGGGAAGACAAATTAAAACACGACAACTTCAGGCGTCCTCTTCCTTACTTTTTAGTGTTATTTTTGACTACGAAAAAGATAATCTGTTTGTACGGCAAGCATTCCAGGAAGTGCTGGATTACCAGCTGGAAGAAGTCAGGCTACGAAATGCGCTTAGCAGGATTAACACACAAAAACTCATTGTAAAAACCATTCTTAAACCCAGTCCATTATCGTTTCCCATATTAGTTGACCGTTTACGGGAACAGCTTACTTCAGAAAAACTTAATGTGCGTATTCAGAAAATGATAAATGCCTATAGTGATGGAGATTGAAATAAACCGCCATCTTTTCAAATTGCTTCCGGAGAAAGCCATGTTCTGGAAAAATCGAAAAACGCTGCTGATCAGTGACCTGCATCTCGGAAAAGTTACTCATTTCAGGAATGCAGGAATCGCTCTGCCATCCATAGCTTCCGCCAACAATATTCACCGTCTGGAACATCTCATCCTAACCAACGACGCACACAGAGTTATTTTATTGGGCGATCTTTTTCACAGCATTTATAACAGGGAATGGGAACATTTTGCAGCTTGGAGAAATAAATTTCATTCCATAGAAATAATTATTGTTCTGGGCAATCATGACATTCTTCCCATGCGTTATTTCGACGAAATCAATATCAGGGTTGAGGATTACTGGCAGGAAGAAAATTTTTTATTCACACATCATCCCCTTGACACTCCCGATCCGGATCTGTATAGTTTTTGCGGACATATTCATCCCGTTTATTGTTTGAGATCCCATGCACGGCAAAGTCTGAAACTCCCCTGCTTTATTATCGAAAACGGTCAAACCATTCTTCCAAGCTTTGGTGTTTTTACAGGTGGATATGAGATGAAAAGAATGAAGGGGAGGAGTATTTTTGTAATCGGTAACGGAGAAGTGATTAGAGTATAATAAAATTTTAGTTTTAGTTTCCTAGGATTCGATTCCTCACTGATTCTTAAATACTCGCCTGACCCAGTAACAAAACCGGATTCTCCAAAAATCCTTTCAGGGTCTGCAAGAACTTAGCACCAGTCACTCCATCCACTACGCGATGATCACAACTCAATGTAACCTTCATAACTGAAGATGCCTGAATTTGACCATTTTTAACAACAGCAACCTCTTTAATTCCTCCAACAGCCAGAATACAGGCATCGGGAGTATTGATGATTGCAGTGAATTCATCGATACCAAACATACCCAGATTGGATATTGTAAACGTATTTCCTTCCCAATCGGCAGGCTGAAGTTTTTTATCTTTTGCTTTCTGCGCATACTCCTTCACTTCACTATTGATTTGCGATAAAGTTTTGTTATCCACAAAGCGCACAACAGGCACAAGTAACCCTTCATCAACGGAAACGGCTACGCCTATATGAATATGATGATTCACCCTGATCTTATCATCGAGCCATGACGAATTTACTTTAGGATGTTGTCGCAAGGCCGAGGCAGTTGCTTTCAATACAAAATCATTAAAAGAAATTTTAGAGCCTGATACAGCGTTAATACTTTCGCGCGCATCCACGCAACGGTCCATGTTTATTTCCATGGTGAGATAAAAATGCGGCGCGGTAAATTTACTTTCTCCCAAACGGCGTGCAATGGTTTTACGCATTTGTGAAACAGCAATTTCGTCAAAACTCTCCTCAGTAACTGCGCCTTGCATCATGTTTTGTGATGCAACGAATGAACCCGGTTTGAACCAGTCGATATCACGTTTAACAACTCTTCCTCCCTCACCACTTCCCATGATTTTGGTAAGATCAATTCCTTTTCCTTCAGCCAATTTTTTAGCAAGCGGAGAAGCTTTAATTCTCGGGTCTGTAGAAGAAGAAGTTGATGTGCTGTCAACAGCAACTTCTGGTTCAGGAGCAGTATCAGAATCAGCTTTTTTTGCGGCGGCAGCAGGTTTTGCCGGTGCTGAAGCAGCAGGTGCGGGGGAAGCGGCAACTTCGGGTGCAGGTGACTTTTTGGTATCAGGCTTTGTCTCTTCCTTCTTTTCAGGAGCTTTTTCACCTTCCAGTAACGCCTTATAATCTTCTCCGGCTTTACCGAGAATGGCTAATATTCCATCCACAGGTGCAGCTTTGCCTTCCTCAACACCTTTATAAAGTAAAACACCTTCCTGGAACGATTCAAATTCCATGGTAGCTTTGTCGGTTTCAATTTCAGCAACCAATTCGCCGGTTTTAATATTATCGCCAACATTCTTGTGCCACTTGGCCACAACTCCTTCGGTCATGGTATCGGACATTTTGGGCATTCTGACTATTTCGGCCATTGTAGAGGTGATAAGTGATAAATGATAAATGTTAAATATTTTTAATCTATGCCCAGAACCGGTGTATCTTTTAATGTATACGATTTTGTTGACAAATTATCTGTTGTTGTTTTGACAATTTTATACAGCATATTTATCATTTCTTCCAATTCTTACATTTCGTTTTTTAAATCAATCCTGACAAATTTGCTTTCATCTAACAAGTTAAACCAGTATCTGGTTTCCAAAGCTTCTTTTAATGAAATAGACATTTTATTTTTAAATTCTCTTTTTGAAATTCCTCCCTGTGCTTCTGCTACAATGGCGCCAATGCTTGTACCTGATCTGAATAATTGTTTTGAAATAATATATTCTTTTTGAATTAACATTTTCTTGTACACTTCAATTATCTTTAATGAAAACTGAAATGATTTTTCCTGCACCGTTTTTTCTTCCATTTGAAAAGTATTTTAAAAAATTATACAATTTATTATTCCTCATTTATCATCTAACTTATCATCTTTTTATTCTATAATATAGGGATACGCTTCCGAGTAAACATCCTTATAAAGTTCACTCACATCCGGGTATTCTGATTCTTCGGCAAATTTCACACTTTCATCAACTATGTCATTTACTTTCTTGTTGATTGATTCAATGTCAGCATCGGTTGCGAATTTCGAGCTGAGGAGTTTTTGTTTTATAATTTCTACAGGATCCTTTGCTTTATAACTTTCCACTTCATCTTTGGTCCGGTACTTTGCAGGATCACTCATGGAGTGTCCTTTATACCTGTAGGTTTCCATCTCCAAAAGCGTGGGTCCGTTCCCTTTTCGCGCCCTGTCAACTGCTACTTCCATCGCGTTGTGCACGGATTCCGGACTCATACCATCAACAGCTTCAGACGGCATGTCATAAGCCAGCCCTAATTTATACAAATCGGTCATGTTACTGGTACGACTTACCGAAGTACCCATGGCATAATTATTATTTTCGATCACAAAAATAACGGGGAGCTTCCAGGTCATAGCCATATTTAAGGTTTCATGAAAAGCGCCCTGCCTCACGGCACCATCACCCATGTAACAAACACATACATTGTCGGTGCCGTTATATTGTTCCGCGAAAGCGATTCCTGCACCCAAAGGAATCTGGCCTCCTACAATTCCATGCCCGCCAAAAAACCGATGCTCTTTCGAAAACATGTGCATCGATCCCCCTTTACCTTTGGAACATCCTGTTATCTTTCCATATAACTCAGCCATCACCGCGTTAGCCGTAATTCCTTTTGCCAAAGCGTGTGCATGATCACGATACGCTGTAATCATGGCATCTTCTTTCTTTAAAACCGACATTGCGCCTGCCATAACAGCTTCCTGGCCAATATACAAATGACAAAATCCTTTGATTTTCTGCATTCCGTACAATTGACCCGCCCGCTCTTCAAAACGACGCATCAGGTACATATGTTCATACCAGAATAAATAAATATCCTTACCAAATTTTGACTTTGCCATAAACGTGCATTATGTGGGACAAATGTAGGAAAAAGGAGATTATCATAAGTTGATGATTTTGAGGGGGACATAATGATATTAGACATTGAGACATAAGGATATTGGGAACTTTGGATTGAGGATAATTAAAATCAGCATGGATGGATAAAGGAAAAATATGTGTATCAATGAATTGGGTGAAATTGCGTGAAAAATATGACCCTCTACCTATAAAATAAGAAGTAAATTGTATACATTTACTCTTGTTATCGTTCATGTTTTATTTTTCTCATTATTTTTCTCTTAATTTTTCTCTTAATATTTCTCTTTTATTTTTCTCTTAATATTTTTCAAAATGGCAAAAATTCTGTTAAAAGATCTTGAAGTTTATAAAATGGCACACAACATTGGAATTGATGTTTTGAAACACGTGTCTTGTTGGAATTTTTTTGAAAAAGATACCCTTGGAAAGCAAATCGTTAAAGCCGCAGATTCAATTTCACTTAACATCTGTGAAGGCTATGGCAGATATTTTTACAATAATAGAAAGAAATTTTTTTTATTATTCAAGAGGTTTGCTTTATGAAACTTGGGAATGTCTGAAGAAAGCAAATGAAAGAAATCTTATCACTGAGTCTGAATTTCAAAAGTATTCGGAAGAGATAAACCTCTTAGGCAAAAAGCTGAATAATTTCAACAGATCAACAGGAAAAATTCCTAAATCGTGAAATTATGCTGTCCTAATTCTGTTTCGACTGTCCTTATGGCCCAATGTCATTTTTTTTAATGTCCCTTTTTATTTACTTCTTCAAACTATCAGAATTGAACATCAACGGCAACAGGGTTTTAATACTGGGCACTACTACTATTTTCCCATTCTCTCCGGTCATAATCAGGCGGATGCTGGCATGGAAACGATGTTCATATTCAGCCATCACCTGGCGGCAATCGCCACAGGGACTGACCGACAAGAGGCCCATGCTATCACTGAACCGGGCGGTTATAGCAATAGCACAAATAGTTACTCCGGGGTTATGTGCACTGGCTGAAAACAATGCCACTCGTTCAGCACAAAGTCCCGAAGGATAGGCGGCATTTTCCTGGTTACTGCCTTTCACCACCACACCGTTTTCCAATAATACGGCTGCGCCTACATGAAAATTGGAATAAGGAGCATATGCAGATCCGGTAGCATCAATTGCTTGCTCTAAAAGCTTACGGTCATCACCCGACAATTCATCAGATGAATCGTAAACCTCATAGTTAATCTCGGACGATATCTTTCTCATTCTCTGAATTTATCTCCCATTCCC
>JALYQW010000007.1 GCA_030855635.1 Bacteroidota bacterium
ATTTCACTCAGTGTTTGTACTGCAGATAACCTTACCATCCACTGCGGATAATTATTGCCGATTGCTGCAATGCGGTCGATACCTGCCATGGCAACTTTTGGTTTGCAGCGTAGTAAATACTTTCCGTAATTTTGAACTGCTGTATATTTAGAATAACCCCTGGTGTCGAGCAGCACACCGGTCATATATTCGTATTGCTCATCACCACCATAAAGTTTATAAAGTCCGGATACCATTTCCATGATATTTTCATTTTCATCCTTTTCCATCGACTTCAACAGGCCAAGTCCCTCTGATAAATTGTTATCAAGAATATGGGTAATGGCAGTTTCCATTACGATATAGGAAGAATCATTGATAGCATTTCGCATCAACTGATTCACAGCTGCGTCTTTAGGAAACTGTTCCGACAATATTGTTAAGGCCTCATCCCGCACAGCGGATTTATGGTCATTTTTTGCAAGTTGCATTAGTTGTTGTTTCATGTTTTCACGATCAGCAGCAATAAGTGGTTTACTGTTTCTTACAGCCAGCATCCTGATGTTCCAGTGAGGATCGCTAAGCGCCAACCGCACAATTTCAGCTTCCGGAGAAGTTGCGGTAAATGTTTTCATCACTTTACTCAATGCTTCATAACGGTCCATGTACATAGGTCCGCGTTTAAATAGCAATACCCATTCTTCAGGGGTGTGGTTGTCTGTTTTGGTGCCTAACAATATTTTCTGTGCATCAAAATTAACCAGTTCGGGTTTTTCTTTAAAATCAAATTCAAAAATTTCTGTCTGTTTTTCGATAACCACTTTTTTTCGTATCACCGAGTTACCGGAATAAAAATCCATAACTACCGGTAGTTTGTATAAGGGTGTTGTTTCAAGGCTTTGCAGTTGTTGTACGGTGACCTTTTGTTTTCCCGCCACAGCGTCATATTCATAATCAATTTTCAAGGAGGGATGTCCTTTGTCAAAAAACCACTGGTTGAAAAACCAATTAAGATCCTCTCCTGTTACTTCTTCAAAAGCCAGGCGTAGGTTATGCATTTCCACTGCTTTAAATTTGTTGCTTTCCAGGTATAGTTTTAGTGATGCAAAAAAAGCAGCATCACCGGTATATTTTCTAAGCATGTGTAAAACCCGGCCACCTTTTGCGTAGGAGTGGTTATCAAACATTTGTTCCTTTACATCATATTGAAACCGTACCAGATCAACCTGTTTATTACGCGCTTCCCGGAGATAATTGAACAGATCATTCTGACCACTGTAATCCGCTTCATCCCGTCCATATTTATATTCATTCCAAAGGTATTCTCCGTAGGTGGCAAACGATTCGTTAAGTGGCAGATTCGACCAGGATTCACATGTAACGATGTTGCCAAACCATTGATGAAAGAGTTCGTGTGATACCACTTCTTCATTGGATCCATCCAGCAAACCACGCGCATCTTTTTGCATAAATTCACCGAAAACGGTAGCTGTGGTATTTTCCATCGCACCTGAAACATAATCACGGACTACAATCTGCGAATATTTTTCCCAGGGATAATCAACACCCAGCAACGAAGTAAAAAAATCCATCATCTCCGGAGTATTGCCAAAAATATTCCGGGCATAAGGCCCATACTCGGGTTCTACGTAGTAACTAATTTCTTTACCCTTCCAGGTATCTGTGACAACTGCAAATTTTCCAACAGCCATCATAAACAAGTAAGGAGCATGAGGCAGATCCTGGCGCCAGTAATCGGTTCGCGTGCCATTGGATGTGTTAAGAATGGAGCTGATGAGTTTCCCATTGCTGAGTGTTAAAAAAGCAGTATCCACGGTCATATAAATTTCCTGTGTTGTTTTTTGATTGGGCTTATCGATGGTAGGAAACCAAACAGAAGAGGACTGTGTTTCTCCCTGTGTCCATATTTGTTGCGGCTTTTCCGGATCGCTTCCGTCAGGATTGATAAAATATAAACCCTTATCACTTGTGATTGCCGAACTTCCACCAACGGGAAGGTCTTCCGGTTTGGAAACATAATCGATAAAAACTTTAAAAGTATCCGTAGCAGCATACCATTTATCCAAAGTGATACCAATGCTGTCATTGCGGTAAGTATATGCAAGTTCTTCGTACTTGTCGCCTATTACAAGTTTCACCTCTCTGATATCCATTCCGCGAGCATCGAGAAAAAGTTCTTTCGCAGGATAAAAATGGGGTTTTATAGTGAGCGTAGCGCTTCCGTAAAGGCGCTGGTTTTCCCAGTCAAAGGAAACATCAAGGCTGGTATGAACCAGGTCATGCATTTTTGTGACTGTTGCATGATAAGGTTCGCGGATTTTCTTTGAAGATACATTAGATTTGTCGTCGGAAGGTGCGGTTGTTTTTTTTGAGGGACTGCATGAAACGCATGCTAAAAACAGTAACATGACCGGAAGAATAAAAGATAATTTCATAATGGTTGAATCTGAATTGCCTGACAAGTTTAAAGAGGTATTACAAAGGTGGGCAAAAGTTGTTTTATTCGATCGCTTTTCACATGGAAATGTTGAAATTTTCACAGGAATAATCTTCCAAGATAGTACCAAAAATTTCCTGTGATAAAGGGGATGCCCTTACTTTCACCAAGATAATAGCCCCGCTCACGATACTCTTTAGCCAATGAATAAATTGAAGGAGCTGAGAATTTTGGTTTTATCTGGGCAATTGCATACAGAATGTAACAGTTGAATCCTGCAAAAATGTTACCGGCGACCATACCTGCCAATAGATTCAGATCATACTCCTGATTCAGTTTAATCATTCCCCATATGGTTCCTACCAATTTCATCCCTGACCCGATGCGGTGAAATAACCGGGCATTTTTACTCCTTGGAACTAATAACACATGATTTTTTTTCAGTTCGCTCATGCGGAAAGGTTCTTCCCCGGGAAGGTATTCAAAGTGAAGAGTCAGTTTATAAGGCTCACCATCAGCCGGGTTGTCTTTGCTAAACCGGCAAAAATTGGAAGTTACTGAAACAGTAATTGGCTCTGAATCAAATGACCGGTGGTTGATGGAAATGCGGGCTTTTCCGATTTCAAGCCGACCGGTTTTTAATGGCGATACAACATATGTCAATTCGGTTTCTCTTACCGCCTGTCCTTCATGCATTACCATTCGCTGAGAAACAAAAGGAGAACCCGTTATCAGGAAGTCCGGCATTTCCGGTTTTATGAAAACTCTTCCCTGGCCTGAATAAGTAAAGATGAGGTTAATCTCTTCATAGCTCTTCAAAGATTTTGGTTCACAACGTGCGAAGAAGTAATGGTTAACCGGCTGCATTTCTGACCAAAGCTGGTCCAGCGCTCCCTGGTCGTATCGCCTTCTTTGCACTTCATCCGATAATATCCTGTAGGCTTCCTGTACGTCCTTAAAGTGAGATTCGGCAAGCGGGTCATCAGGGTTATGGTCGGGGTGATAGCGCCGGGCCAGTTCTTTCCACTTTGAACGCACCTGGGCCATGGTAACCCCGGGCTCCAGGCCCATAATGTGGTAGTAATCTTTCACAAAAATTTGTCTGAAGCGATTTGATTAATGAATATACGATTAAAGTAATAAATTTATTTTCAAACACGGCAATCGGTTCACGAATATAGCAAGGTATTGAATAATCGTGAGAACTCATTAGCTCCTCCGAATCAACCGACCGGTTTTCTACGCATTTTCTATCTTTACACCATGTTAGAAAACAAAAATAATCGTACAGAACTGGAGCAACTGGGAGAATTTGCATTGATACAACACCTGGCTGCCGGTGTGACGCTAAAGAACAGTTCTTCGGTGAAAGGTATTGGTGATGATTGTGCTGTTATTGACAGGGAAAGCCACCTGGAATTGGTCACAACCGACCTTTTGTTAGAGGGTGTTCACTTCGATTTATCCTACTGCCCCCTCAAACACCTGGGCTACAAGGCGGTTATGGTTAACCTGAGCGATATTTTTGCCATGAACGGGCAGCCTTCACAAATTGTGGTGGCGCTCGGTCTATCTAACCGGTTCTCGCTGGAAGCCATAGAAGAATTATATGAAGGAATGCTTATGGCCTGCGACAAGCATGGTGTTGACCTGGTAGGCGGTGACACCTCATCGTCGAACTCGGGACTGGTGATCAGCATTACCGCTATTGGAAGCGTTGATAAAGATAAAATAGTTTATCGTAACGGAGCACAGGAGCATGATTTGATTGTTGTTTCGGGAGATTTGGGAGCAGCTTATATGGGTCTCCAGATCCTGAACCGCGAAAAAAAGATATTTCTTGACAACCCCCAAATTCAACCCGACTTAACGGGCTCCGATTATATAGTGGAACGTCAACTGAAACCGGAATCAAGAGGAGATGTTATTTTACAATTACATGAATTGGGCATCGTGCCAACATCCATGATTGATATTTCCGACGGACTTTCATCGGAGTTACATCACTTGTGTACAGCTTCAGAAAAAGGCTGCAGGATATACGAAGAAAAAATTCCGATTGATGTGCAAACGTATGCTATGGCGGAGGAAATGAATTTGAACCCCACCGTGATCGCACTCAATGGCGGTGAAGATTATGAATTGCTTTTCACCGTACGTCAGGGTGATTTTGAAAAACTAAAACTGCTCAATACCTTAACCATTATCGGGCATATAACAGATGCCGCCGCAGGACTTGCCCTGGTGGATAAGGGCGACCATGAAATTTCGCTTCAACCACTCGGGTGGAATGGGATTGGAGGCGCTTTTACTCCACAGTAACCGACTTCGCAAGGTTCCTGGGCTGATCAACATTACAGCCTCTCATTACCGCAATGTGATACGACAGTAGCTGCAGCGGAATTACTGAAACAAGTGGAACCAAAAGGTCATCTGTCTCGGGAATCTCAATAACATAATCAGCGATTTTTTTCACTTCAACATCACCTTCCGTAACAACAGCAATAATTATTCCTTTACGCGCTTTTACTTCCTGTATATTGCTAACCACTTTTTCGTAAGAACTGTTCTTGGTTGCAATCACCACTACCGGCATTTCCTCATCAATGAGTGCGATGGGGCCATGCTTCATTTCAGCGGCAGGATAACCTTCAGCGTGAATATACGAAATTTCCTTGAGCTTAAGAGCACCTTCCAGTGCAACAGGGAATCCATAACCTCTTCCAAGGTAAAGAACATTCCGTGAATCCTTAAAGCGGGCAGCGAGATTTTTTATCAAATCATTTGACTCCAGAGCATGTTCCACTTTTGCAGGAATGCTTTCAAGTTCATTCAACAGGCTGTGAAAACGCGATTCCGTTATGGTTCCACGTTTCCTCGCAATCTGAAGTGCCAGCAGCGTGAGCACAGTCACTTGCGCTGTGAATGCTTTCGTGGAGGCGACACCAATTTCAGGGCCTGCATGCGTATAGGATCCGGCGTGAGTAGCGCGGGGAATACTTGACCCCACCACATTACAGATTCCGAAAATGGTTGCACCTTTTGATTTGGCTAGTTCGATAGCTGCAAGTGTATCGGCAGTTTCTCCTGATTGTGAAATCGCGATTACAACATCTTCTTCGCTGATTATCGGGTTACGATAACGGAATTCTGATGCATATTCAACTTCAACTGGAATTCTAGCAAGGTCTTCAATAAGATATTCACCAACAAGACCGGCATGCCAGGAAGTTCCGCAACCAACAATGATTACACGCTTCGCATTAATAAATTTATTTTCATACTCACCCAGTCCGCCTAAACGCAGCCTGCGGTTTTTTGCATCAATACGTCCACGCATACTATCCCAAATGGAACGAGGCTGTTCGTAAATTTCCTTTAACATAAAATGTTCGTACCCGCCTTTCTCAAGCATTTCCAGTTGCATTTCCAGTTCCTGAACGTACGGAATCTTGATCTGGTTCTCAATGGTTTTTACAGTGAGTTTTCCATCAGAAATAATTGCAACTTCACCATCATTCAGGTAAGCCACATTTTTGGTGTATTCAACTATTGGTGTGGCATCCGAAGCAATGAAAAATTCATCCTTGCCAATGCCTAAAACTATGGGGCTGCCTTTACGCGCTGCAACCATTTTGTTAGGATCTGTTTTTGAGATCACAACTATTGCATACGCTCCAATCACTTCGCTTAATGCAAGCCGAACTGATTCTTCCAGATCAACATGCAGATTGTCGTGAACATCTTCAATGAGATGTATTAACACCTCTGTGTCGGTATCGCTGTTAAAAGTATGGCCCCTGTTTATTAATTCTGTTTTAATGGTTGAATAATTTTCGATAATGCCATTATGGATGATCGCAAAATTTTTCGATTCTGAAAAGTGAGGGTGGGCATTTCTATCGTTGGGTTCTCCGTGTGTTGCCCAACGGGTATGTCCCATGCCCATAGTACCTGAGGTATTTTTATCTTTTGTGAATTCAGCAAGGTCCGAAACTTTCCCGGCCTTTTTGTAAACATTCAAATCACCGTTTAACAGCGCAACACCTGCACTGTCATACCCGCGATATTCTAGCCGCTGCAATCCTTTCATGATAATTGGATAAGCCTGGCGATGTCCGATATAAGCAACGATTCCACACATGGGGTTTGAGAGTTTTCAATGAAGCTGCAACTTAACGTCTTGCTTCATGGCGATTTTTAATCGAGTTTTGAATAAGTAAGTCTGAGTTTAATTTTATTACCCGAACCGGTAGTACCGGGAATAATGGTACGGAAGGCATTTACAGCACCTCCTGAGGATACCAGACTGAGGCCATAATCCGTTGCTATTTTTCCTGAGATCAAACGCTGAACATAGCGGCCAATGTTGAATTTATAATCTGAAGTAATTGTGCTGAATGCTCCTCCGTAATAGGAAGATGATTCCAGGATATCAGGAATAATCGCTTCAGCACCCTTGTCATTCACACCGAAAGTTAATAAGGCCTGGTGATTTGTATACGGTGCTGCATTGTCAAGAACCGGTATTACCAGTTCCGCTTTGTTAATTGATACAGCACCATTGGATGCGAAGTTTTTTATGTAAGGAAAACTAAACCGTACTTTGAGACCTGCCATGGACTGAATATACAACTTATCGTTTCCGGAAACTGGAAAAACCGCACCAAATATTGCAGTTGTATAATCATGTTCATAATTATTGAAGCGGGGGCATTCAGAATTTATTTCAAAGTTGGCACTTATGGTGGTAGGGTTTCCTGCGTTCCTGTAATAAACAGTCAGCTTCGACATAGAAGCCTTCAAATTAAATGAAAGTATCAATCCGCCTCCATTCACCACGTTAGTGCGGACATGAATTCCTTTAAAAAAATTAGTGAAAGTTGAATTGTCTGCAAAAATTGCATTTCCTGCATTTAAAAAATCATTACCAATCGCATCGGGCAGCCGCAGCCTCAGATGCGGTGCTCTTAAAGTTCCGTTTACCAATACGCTATCCTTGGGATGGGCTTCAATAGTTCCGGAATAAAGCGTGGCTCCTGTGGTAAGCACATCATTGGTATAATAAGTAGAGTCAAACACCAGTTGCTCGCTCAATTGCAGTACTTCCATAAACAATGGCATAAGCGTATCGCCATAATAGTCGGCATACGCCATAGTTAATACCACTGAGTCAAGGACAGGAGTATTCCCGAAAGTGAAATTGGTATTATTGTTAGGAAGCCGCAACTGAGAATAAAAGGATGCTTTCGACATTCCGAAAACCGGATCAGTATAACTTCCTGCAAGATTGAAAGCTGCAACAGCCTCATCACTTCTCAGTGAATCTTCGCGAATAGTAGTGGCATGAATCGTAACGGTATCAGTAAAAAATACCCCCGGCTGATCACCTTTGGGCTGAACTTCAATTCCAAGGGAATCAGGCTCAGAACATGCGGCAAACGTCATCCCCCCTGCCAATAGCAAAGCGGGTAAACGCCATTTTTTTGTGTTAATCATCCTGTAAAAGTATGGATTGTAAAGAATAACTCCTTAACGACACAAAAGAATAACTATTTTATCAGGAAGGAAGTAGCTGTTCACGATTCAGCCAGAACGGTTTCCTCAACCAGCAAGTCATCATAAAAAGTATTGTAGGCATCCACATATTCCTCTGAAGACTTAAATTCGAGAAAGGGTTTCTGACCTTTCTTGATTGCTGTTTTCAAGGCAGGAGTCATGGTTTCAGAACCCTGGATCACGGCATCGGACTTGGAAATTGCATTTAAGGTAATGCCTTCCCAGGTTGGAGTTTTCAGATCCTTGATATCACCAGATGACATTCCTTCCATCATTACTTTTTTGGAGTAATCATCGGCAAACGACTCATCAAAATTATCGTCATACACTGAATAAACAACGCGTGCGTCCTTAAAAACCGGATCTTCACGATAGCTGGTTTTAATAAGCAATGGTATCAGGCTGGTCATCCAACCATGGCAATGTATGATATCGGGAGTCCATCCGAGTTTCTTAACTGTTTCAAGAACCCCGCGACAAAAGAATATGGTACGATCGTCGTTGTCTTTAAAAAATTTCTTTTTAGCATCTCTGAAAATCGCTTTGCGCTGAAAATATTCTTCGTTATCAATAAAATATACCTGCATGCGGGCAGCCTGTATGGATGCTACTTTTATGATCAATGGATGATCACTATCATCAATGATCAGGTTCATTCCTGAAAGTCGGATTACTTCGTGAAGCTGGTTTCTTCTTTCATTAATAAGGCCAAAACGTGGCATAAAAGTTCTTATTTCTTTACCTCGTTCCTGGATTCCCTGGGGAAGGTGACGGGCTATCTTTCCTAATTCTGAATTTTCGAGATATGGATGAATTTCATGTGAAATGTAAAGAACTTTCGCTTTTTTCATATTAAGATTTTTTGCTTGCAAGTGCAAAGGTACGTAAATTATTCGTCTTTTGCAATTAAACAAGGGGTAGGGGTAAATAATAGTATTGGATCAGTCATGTATAACTTACTAAAAATCAGTATGATATTACTGTACCGCCTTCAATAATTACAATTTTCATTCGTCGGCGACTTTCAAATATTGTGTATCATTGCCTCAATGATTATTGTAGAAACTGTTTCCGAATTAGCAGAAGCGTTGAATATGATGAGGCATCCCGGAAAGGCGGTGGGCCTGGTACCTACTATGGGAGCACTTCATGAAGGACATGCCTCCCTGGTTACAAAGGCAGGTATTGAAAACCAGATAGTTGTGTGCAGTATTTTTGTAAACCCCACCCAATTTACCGATAAAAAAGACCTGTTGAATTATCCCAGGACGCTTCATGAGGATGCCATCATGCTATCCGATGCGGGCTGTGATTTATTGTTTACTCCTTCCGTAAAGGAAATATACCCGAAAGATGACCTGCTTGACATGGATTTCGGCAACCTGGATAAAGTAATGGAAGGCTATTACCGGCCGGGCCATTTCAAGGGAGTTGCTACCGTTGTTTCACGTTTTTTTGAAATTATCCGTCCCCACAAGGCGTACTTTGGAGAAAAGGATTTTCAGCAACTGGCTATTATCAGGAGTTTGAGGGCCAGGTTATTTCCATCCATAACAATTGTAGGTTGTGAAACAATCAGGGAAACAGACGGATTGGCCATGAGTTCCCGGAACATTCATTTGTCAACCGAGGAAAGGGCACATGCCGGCATCATTTACCAAACCCTTTTGTGGTCAGTTAAAGCAATACAAACCGAACCGGTTGACCAGGTGAAAGCCCAGGCCATTGATAGAATTTCTGCCGTAGCGGGATTCCGGCCACAATATTTGGAATTTGTTGATTCAGAAACACTTCAACCTATAAATTCCTGGATAATGGATGGTAAACAAAGGGCTTGCGTCGCTGTTCTGGCATCCGGGACGCGGTTAATTGATAACATAGCGATGTGATTTGCCTGGCAGGAAAAATCCCTACCTTTGCACCCGCATGGAAATACAGGTTTTAAAATCGAAAATTCATCGGGCACGTGTGACCCAGGCTGAACTGCATTATGTTGGAAGTATCACCCTGGATGAAGAGCTTATGGAAGCATCTAATCTTATTGAAAATGAGTTGGTGCAGGTATTGAATATCGCAAATGGGGAGCGTTTTGAAACTTATGTAATTAAGGGTGAGCGGGGTTCCGGCACTGTTTGTCTGAATGGCCCTGCGGCCCGAAAGGTGCAGGTGGGTGACATTGTAATTGTAGTATCATACGCCGTTATGGATTTTGAAGAAGCTAAATTATTTAAGCCCTCATTGATTTTTCCTGATGCTAACAACCGCCTGATTAAAAGCTGATTTTGAAAAGCAAACTGCTTTCATTCGTCAAATATGTCCTGTTGCTGTGTGCAGGTTTGGTGTTGCTTTGGCTGACTTTCAAGGACCAGGATCTGAAAGAGATTTTGGTCAAGCTCACTGCTGCTGATCCTTTTTGGCTGGGTGTTTCTATTTTGCTTGCTTTCGGTGCTTACCTGAGCAGGGCTATCCGATGGGTAATGTTACTGGAACCGCTTGGATTTAAGCCCCGGCTCAGTAATACTTTATATGCTTTATTGATCGGATATTTCGCCAACCTGGCAATCCCACGCATCGGCGAAATAACCCGGTGTGGTGTGTTGGCTAAATCCGAAAAAGTTCCTTTTCATGCTATTATAGGCACCGTGATCGTAGAACGGGTAATCGATCTGATCATGCTGATGATATCAATGATGCTGGTTGCAATTCTTGAATACGATATGCTGAGCAGATTTTTATCGGAAAAAGTTTTAGGCCCCATGGCCGGGAAATTCCCGCTTTTCTCCAATCCGCTTTTCTGGATAGGATTAGTAGTTTTCACAGTTATTTTTATCTGGATATTAATCCGATTTGGAAAGAAATCGGAACAGGATAGTAAGATGGTAACCCGGCTTCGCGGATTGTTTGAAGGAGTAGCTTCGGGATTTAAAACGGTTCTAATAATGAAAAACACCGGATGGTTTGTTTTTCATACCATACTTATCTGGGTAATATACTTTCTGATGACATGGGTTTGTTTTTTCTGCCTTGATGCAACTTCGCACCTGGATATGAAAGCGGGAATGTTTGTGCTGGTCGTTGGGGGTTTAGGTATGTCGGCACCCGTACAGGGAGGAATCGGTGCTTATCATTACATTGTATCACAAGGATTACAGTTGTTTGGAGTATCGGATACCGATGGCATTGTGTACGCTACCCTGGTGCACACTACCCAAACGCTTTTAGTCGTTGTATTAGGATTGCTCGCACTTTTCATGATATTTATGAATCGAAAAAAAACCGAAGCTAATGGATAAATTTTCTGTTCTTGAAAATAAAATTCACACCATAGATTCGTTGAAGAAAAGCATTGCGCTCTGGCGGTTCTCTGATAAAAAAATTGTTTTCACCAATGGATGTTTCGACTTGCTTCATTATGGTCACATCGATTATTTATCGAAAGCAGCTTCATTGGGTGATGTTCTCATTGTAGGATTGAATACCGATGCCTCTGTGTCAAAGATAAAAGGTCCTTCAAGGCCGGTGAATGATGAAAAATCACGCTTGCATAGCGTGGCATCTTTGTTTTATGTTTCCGCCGTAGTATTGTTTGATGAACCCACACCGTACGAACTCATCAAAATGGTTGAGCCGGATATTCTGGTTAAAGGAGGCGATTATAAACCGGAAACTATTGTAGGGTATGATATTGTGAAAATGAAAGGTGGCGAGGTAATTACCCTGGATTTTGTTCCGGGATATTCCACCTCTGCACTGGAGCAGAAAATACTCCGTTATTCCGGGTAAAATATATTCCAAAATCGTTTTAATCGTCCCGATTTCTGATTAACTTTGTTGAATTGTCTAATTTTATGTGGAAAAGGTTTTTATTTGCAGCTTTCATAATAATTGTTTTTTCTTCATGCGAGGAGAGCATGATATTGAAGTCAGATAAGAAGATGAAGTCCGATTTGCAGGGAACCTGGCAAAAATCTTTCCAGGGACGTACACCGTATCTGTCCTGTAACCCGATAGGTGATTCCATACCTTATCAGGAATACTGGACCTTTAAAGATGATAACCTCTACACAACTTTTGAATACCAGTTTCCGGTGCCCTGTGACCGCGGCACATTGGATACAATTTATGTGGATGGTGTGGATACAGGAGTTGTTTCAAAATTTAAAATTGATACCCGGATACTCGATGCATTTTTAAAATTCCAGTTGGTTTCGGGAGCCGGTGATTCCACTTATACTTTTATTGATAAGTGGGAATTTGTAACACTGGATAATGATGTGTTATACCTGGCTACTGATGACCCGGTAAGCAATAGCGTATTGCAGCTGGAATTTTCTAAAGTCAAATAATTTTTTATTTTTCATGGCAAAAACGAAATCGGCTTTTTACTGCCAGAATTGTGGCGCTTCCTCAGCACGCTGGATTGGGAAATGCCCATCCTGTAATGAATGGAATACTTACGTGGAAGAAGTTATTGCAACAGGACCATCACAAATACCGGCATGGCGTGCCTCGAAAGGTGATGCTATCGGCCGTCAGGCAACCCCTCAGCTGCTAGGTGAAATCGCCCCCGATAAATTAATACGGATCACCCTTCCCGGGAAGGAACTGAACCGAGTACTCGGAGGCGGCCTGGTGCCGGGAGCTTTAGTGCTGGTAGGCGGTGAACCCGGAATCGGAAAATCCACACTCATGCTACAGATAGCCATGCGGGCCAAGGGCATGAAAATTTTGTATGTCTCGGGCGAAGAAAGTGAACAACAGATCAGCATCCGCGCAACACGAATCGGAACTTCAAATACCGATTGCTACATTCTGACTGAAACAAATACACAGGCAATTTTCCGCCACATCGATACCGTAAAACCCGACCTGGTAATTATTGATTCCATTCAAACATTGTTTACACCTGATATTGATTCATCGCCGGGAACGGTTTCGCAAATCAGGGGTTGTGCAGGCGACTTATTAAAATTTGCCAAAGAAACTTCCACGCCGGTTTTTTTGATCGGACATATTACCAAGGACGGGAGCATAGCCGGTCCGAAAGTGCTGGAGCATATGGTTGATACCGTGCTGCAGTTCGAAGGCGACAGGCATCATGTGTATCGTATTTTAAGAGCTACAAAAAACCGGTTCGGTTCTACTTCTGAAATAGGCATTTATGAAATGAGCGGAAGCGGGCTTTCGGAAGTGAGCAATCCTTCAGAAGTTTTATTATCACATATCGATGAAAATTTAAGCGGTATCGCTATTGCATGTACCATGGAAGGTATGCGCCCTTTGCTGATTGAAGTGCAGGCGTTGGTGAGTTCTGCAGTTTACGGTACGCCGCAGCGATCATCAACCGGATTTGATTTAAGAAGACTCAGCATGTTGCTTGCAGTGCTTGAAAAACGATGCGGATTCCGGCTTGCTGCAAAGGATGTGTTTTTAAATATTGCAGGCGGGCTTCGCGTGGAGGATCCTGCAATTGACCTGGCTGTAACGTGTTCCATACTTTCTTCGAGCGAAGATATTGCACTGCCGCCACGCGTTTGTTTTGCCGGCGAGGTAGGATTGAGCGGAGAAATTAGACCGGTGAATCGTATTGATCAACGCATCAAGGAAGCTGAGAAGATGGGATTTGAAAAAATTTATTTTTCTAAATACAATATGCAAAGCATCGACAAAAAAGCTTTTCCAAAAATAGAAATTGTAGCCGTGGCCAAAGTGGAAGAAGTTTTTTCTGCACTGTTTGGCGGTGTTTGATGGGATGAAAGGTAAGATGGAGTTCTTACTTGCTTTCAATTTCCTCGCTTTCAATTTCAATTAAAGGTTCACTGATAATTTCTTTCCGACTTACCCATTTATCAATTGACAATAGAATGCTGGGCAATAACACCAGGTTGGTGATCATTGAAATTAAGAGGGTAAGTGAAATCAGTAATCCCAGAGCTGCCGTTCCACCGAAATCGGAAACTGCAAAAACACCGAATCCAAAAAATAAAATTACCGTGGTATAAATTAAACTCAGTCCGGTTTCCATAATAGAAGCGGAGATAGCATCGGGTATGGACTTTTTATGATACTTTAATTCATGCCGGTACTTGGCCAGGAAATATACAGTTCCATCGGAAGCGATACCAAATGCAATGCTGAAAATCAGAATTGTGGAAGGTTTGAAACGAATATCCATAAATCCCATAAGCCCGGCCGTTATGACCAATGGAATCAGGCAGGGTAATTTTGATAAAAGAATGATTCTTACGGATCGAAATAATGCCAGTCCAACAATGGCGATCAGAATAATTTCAATCAACAAACTTTCGAGCAGGTTTTTAAGCAGGTAATCATTTCCTTTAAGAAACATCAGGCTGTGCCCTGTCATACTAACATTGTATTTCTCTTTACCAAAAATAGAATCTACTTTAGGCTGAATAACTGCCAGTAATTCTTTAATCTTAGTAGATCCCACATCTGCCATCTGAATGCTGACACGTGTGTGCTGCTGTGTGGAATCAATAAAAGAACGCAACTGGTTGCCTTTTACATCTCCGGTATAATCACTTAATTTTTTTAATTCACTGACCCCGGGAAGCACATAATATTTTTCATCACCACCCCGGTATGCCTGGTAGGAAAATTTTATTATTTCAGTGACTGAAATAGCACGCGATAACTCCGGAAACTGCTCCAGCTGTTTTTGAAGGGTCTTGATTTTGTAAAGTGCCTCTGCATTATCTGCAAATACACCGCCCGGTTTTTTTGTGTCAATTGCAATTTCAAATGGAAGAACACCTTTAAAATTTTTTTCAAAGAAACGGAGATCTGAATAAATCACATCTTTTTCAGGCAGGTCATCCACTACAAATCCGGTAACATCAATTCTGCTCATTCCATAAAATGAAAGCAATGTAATAGCTGAAGTTACCACGTAAATAGCAACACGATGGTTGTGAACCAGATAATCAATGAAGCCAAGAATTTTGTTAATGTTCTTCCCTTCAAGGTGCACCATATGACGTGCTTTCGGTGGTGGCAGGAAGCTGAGAATAATAGGTATCACTACAAGCGTAATGACGTAGGTGATCATGACATTCAGGGCAGCGATAACACCAAACTCAACGAGAAGTGAACTGCTGGTGAAATACAAAACACCGAATCCAATAGCGGTGGTTACATTGGCAAGAAACAGGGAAATGCCTACCGTGGTGATCATCCGCGTAAGCGCTTTTATTTTATTACCATGACTGGCAAATTCATTATGGTATTTATTGATGAGAAAAACACAATTAGGCACACCGATAATCATAATTAAGGGCGGTATCAATCCGGTGAGAATGGTTATTTTGTAATGAAGTAATTCGAGTGTTCCTACCGAAAAAAGTACACCCATTAAAACCACCACAATGGAAAGCAGCACGGTGGTAAAACTCCTGAACAGGGCGCCAAGAATAATTGTAGTGATGATTACCGAAAGGAGTAAAAACAATTTCATTTCTCCTGAAACTTTATTCATTAATGCCGTACGTATGTAAGGCATTCCAGAATAATGCAAGGTTACTCCATGTTTTTCAGCGAACCGGTTGGCCTCATCGGTAATGTTCTTAACCATCTCAAGCCGGTATTTGGAATCGAGGTCGGCTTTTTTGAAGGTAATAGCCATCAGCGTGGCATTGGTTTCTTTGTTAATAACCAAGCCATCATAAAACGGCATGGCATATATGATTTTTTTCAGGCTGTCGACTTCTTCCTGTGTACGGGGCAGTTCTTGAACAACAGGAATAAAATCAAATTTCTGCAGACTATCATTTCGGAAAATAGAATACAGGTTGGCAATACCCAATACCTCCTGAATCCCATTAATCGACTTTATTTTATTTGCAAGCAGATGCCAGTCGTTAAATTTTTCTTTGGTAAAAAATTTATCGTCTTTAAGTCCGATCACCATTACGCTGCCATCTTCACCAAAAAGCTTACGAAAATTTTCATAATCAATGTAGGCAGGGTCTGTAGCCGGCATCACTTTCGCAAACTCGTAAGAAAGCTGAATTTTGGAAGCCTGGTAAGCCATGAGTGCGGTCAAAAGACCTAATGCCAGCAGGAAAGAAAATTTATTCCTTAATATTTTATTTGCCAGGAATTTCCACATGAAAGATTACCTTATGAGAGGTACTTGATTGATTTTATAAATATTACATATTCACATCGGATTGGAAAATTAATCCGTGAGTTAGTTAAATGATACTGCAAATATAGCGGATTAAAAGGGTAGAGAGGGAATGAATGCATGCCCGTTCTCTGAAGCCGGGAAAAAGCCGCTTTTGCTTCATATCCGGGTACAAGCGATTGAACCTGTACCCGGACATAAAACATTCAGTCATCGGTTATCAGAGCAGTAATTTTAAAATGATAACAAAAACTATCACACCTGTCACAAAAAGGGCGGGCACGAGCAATGTATTGCCTTTAGGCAAATCTTCCTGATTTTCTTCCATTTTTAAGAATTGTTAAAGATTAAGAAACAAAGTGTTCAACCGATCGCATTGACGATGGTTCTTCGGGGCAGTAAATAGCCCGGTCACAAAAAATTGTTTCTCAAATTCGCATTACCCTGCAAGCCAGGTGCAACCTTGGAGAATCTGTTGCATGAGGAAATACGGGATTTCCCGAAAATGAAAAATAATTGACTGCTGTCAAAGTATGATGGTCAGTATGTACCCCCGCCTCATAATTTGCTGCGGCTGTAGTGCCACCATTAGAATAAAAGTTAATTGTGGGGACAGGAACATTTACTGGACTGCTGCTGATGGAATTGCCATAAATGGTTGGTTCGAGTTGGCTCAGCTTAGTAAGAGAATAATCTGATTCAAGTGATTCAGGATGTATTATTCCGGACCCGGGCATCATGTGTAAAAGAAAAGCAATAACTACCGGAACAACTTTCATCAGTTGACTCCAGTGTACTTTAATTGAGGGTGTCATGGCTGCAAAAATAGGGCTTTCTCCCGATCCATGGACTGTTGATCCGGTTAATTTGTATGTGGCATCAAAACGATTTTACCAGTTTTGGAATAGCTGCCTGTCTTTACAACATACAAATATGCACCTGCAGAAACAGATTTTCCGGTAGCGGAGGTTCCTTCCCAGGTCATGATACAACTTTGACCGGCACTAAACCCGCTTTTTATTGTATTGATTAATTGGCCCTGAAGCGAATAAATTTCCAATACAGGATCTGCTTGACACGCGTCAATTCGGAAATTGAAGTGACCCGTGGATGGATTAGGAAATACACGTACCGGCAGATTCGCATCCATACCGATTTGCGGGGAAGGCAATCCTGAAAGTAATGAGTCGGTGGCCAGTATGGCTCCAATATCAATAAACTCATCGCCGGGTAAATAGTAAGTAAGCTGAAAACTGTCGAATAACATTTCATCAGTTGTTGACAATCCTGCAATCACCAGTTGTGGAGGCGTATAGGGGTTGTTAGGATTATTGGAGGTATTATCATAAACGTGCTCTGACTGAAGCGTGTATCCCACAGGAATTCTTACCGGATTCCTGTAATTGTAGTATCCCTGCCATTCAAAGTCCCAGTTATTGATTCTGATTAATGGTATAGTGTCAGAACCATTGAATGCATAATTTACCAGGCTGGTACATAGTAAATGTGAGTGAGGAGAAGTGGCCAGCAAGGATATATCCAGCGGAAACGGAGGAAAGGATGCGCTAAATGTGCTCACAGTTCCGGGGGGAAAAAAAAGAGCCCAGTTTTGAAGAGGAGTGACTACCGACACGGGCCGGATCCCCGGTTCATTCACCGGATAAAAGTACAACCGGATTTTGGTGCTGTCCTGTAATCCGGCACTTCCTGCAGGATAATGCAGCTGCATTACAATTTTAGAGCCTGCTTTAATGCGAATTCCAAGTTTCAAAGGAGCTTGTCCTGGAAATACTGTAGGGGGAGCACCTGGAGTAAATCCACCCAGGCCATAATCCCCGGGAAGGGTGAAACAGTTGCCTGACAAATCATTTACAGTATTTCCAACAGTGTCTACATTTAACAGCACATGGTGCACAATGGCGGGATTTCCCGGAACGATTTCAAAAGCCCTGAGGTACTGATCCTGAGTAAGATTGGTGGGCAACGAGAAACAAACATATTGATCCATGCTGGTAGCGGTACTGGTATAAACAGGCATTTGCAATTCCATAGTTGGGGTGCCATTGAGCTGGAATCCGGTATAAACCGGAGGAGCAGGGGCCAGGGTGGTGTCTCCCGCAAGAGCGCCTCCATTGATCCAGTTTAAGATAGCAGTTTTTTCTGATGTGGTAATTATCCGTTCATGTAAAAAACGGGTATAGCTGGTATCGGGCGACCAGGGCGGCATAATGTTATCAGTCAAAGCGGCAAAAATGCCTGTTGCTTCCTGCGCTGTTTCTGAATAGTTCATGAAAGGAAATGGGCCGGCACCTCCCTCGTGGTGACAACTCGTGCAGCGGCTAAAAAAAATGCCTGCAACATCTTTATAAGTGAGCTGTGCACATGTGTTAAAACTGTAGGAAATAAAAGTCAGCAACAGGATAAACCGTATCATAATATTGAGAAATAATTACACAAGATAAGGAATTTATAAAACAATTATTTTCTTCCTGATTACGCCGTGATAATTGCTGTTCTGTATTTCAAGGTAATAAATTCCGGGAGGGAGATTCTTTTTATTTATTTCGAATGAATTTCCGGTTTGCTCCCATGAAGGTAATGCTATTTTTCCGGTGATATCAACTACATGAAGCGTTGAGGTGGAACCGGGTTCAAAAAAAGTTTCAAGGATGGATACTGATGTAACAGGATGCGGCACCAACCGGATAGTGTATGCTGCCATTTCTGAAAAAGAGGTGTTGGTTACGCAAATACTATTTGAAATGCTGCTGCAATTGTTTTCAAAAATAGTGAGTGTATAACAACCGTTACCGGAAATCGTAATCGAGTCCTGCATTGCGCCAGTAATAGGAACTCCGTTCAGACTCCATTGGTAGGTTATGCCCGGTGCCGGGATAATATTATTGGATGACATTACATTTCCATTTTGATTGATTACCGGAGTTTGAATACTTCCCTGTTGAATTACTACAATCGAGGTTGTAAAAGCAAAACAACTGTTAACGGAATTAAATACAGCAGCACTGTATACGCCGGGTTGTGTAATAACTATCGTTTGTGTAGTGTCACCTGTTGACCAGGAATAAGTTGCTGCAGGAGGTAAGGAAAGGGAAAGTGACCCGCCCTGACAGATATAGACTGTATCGTTTGGGGGTGCAGGAACGTTGTTTACCAAAATGGGTATTGTTCCGGAGGTTCTGAAGCCGTTTCCTTTTAATAATATAAATGAATCGTTATTGCCATCAAAAACATCGGCAATCGAAATTTTTAGGTGGTATGTTTCACAAACCATTACAGGAATCTTGAAGATAAAAGGTGTTGTGTACCCATCAAAACCGAGGTCAACCGCACCTGTCGCGACATTATCAATATAATAATTACAATTCAAACAAGGACCTGTTGAGGTACCTGTTGACTGACCATTATTGATAGTATTAATACCAACCGGAATTTGTGTTCCCGGAATTGTTGAAACTGTGGTATTGGGTGCAAAACCAGGTCCGGAAATTAAGATGCGGAAGATATCGGTAGTTTGCTGGTTCACCTTTTCATTATATTCTTCCGAAGCAAAAATTGCTTCGATAAATACTGTGTCACTCCCTGCTACAAAATCAAATTCCAGGAATTGATTGTCATACGTTAAAAACGGTGCGATGATATCATTCAGCAATACATCACCGGGAAGTCCAAAATTGGTGGAGTTGGTAAAGCTGGAGGTATCATTCAATGGATTTTCATCAATAGACCCGGTACTCATGATCACTCCACTTGCATAAGGAATTGCTGAGATGCCATTATTTGTGAATAATCCGCAACCGGACTGGTATTGGCCTGAAGGAGATAAAATTTGTAAACCTGGTCCCTGGAGGTTTTGAATCATTGATCCCAGCGTGGCAGCATTGGTATTCAGAAATTGTGAATAAGCAAAACTATTACAAGTCAGGAAAATAACTGCTGATAAAAAGTGGTTGATCTTCATAATGTAATTATTCAAATTAGTGAACTTAATTTAATTAATTCCGATACAGACGTGAACGAAAATAAACAGCTTAAATAAAAAATACTGAAATCAATTTTCAAATTGTCTTTAACAAATATAGAAAAAGAAATGAAACTTACAAAGTTTGCTGAAAAGTTGCAATAAATAATCGAAGCGATTTCGAAGGCTACATTCCCATGTCAATTTCCTCTCTTGGAGGTGCTGCTTCCCTTCTGGGGCGGGCATCACGATCGCGAAGTTCACCAAAGCGCCAGTTGAGAGCGAAGGTAAATGTGCGGGTGTCGCGCCGACGAATAAAATCCTGAGTATAACCGGGTCCATCCAGGTTAATTCCAAAACGCTGCGTATCGAATGGGTCGGAAACACGCAATGTTGCGGTGAGCTTATCTTTCAATAATTTTTTGCTTAGCGCAATGCTCGCCATTTGCATATCTTTCATGGATCCCTGCGGCACTTCAAATGGTGCCCTGTAAAAATAAGTTATCTGGAGGTCGGATTGGTAAGGGAGTTTGAATGTAGTAAATATACGAGCTGAAATTGCTATGTCGGATGATCCCAGGTCGGCTTCAATATTGGAAGCATCAATAGTATTCTGATACATATTGGAACTTAGAGTAAAAGACCACCATTTGAATAAATTTCCATTCAGGATAAGTTCCAATCCATAATTTTCAGCACTGTTAATATTTTCAAAAGAAACGTTGGATATTCCGGTAGCCGCATCAAAAAAACGATATCGCTGAATCGGATCATGTGTGTAACGGTAGTAAAGCGTAGCGGTAACATTGATTTTGTTAAATATCCTGTTTCCTTCCACTTCATAACTGTCGGTGTATTCAGGGTCGAGGTCGGGGTTACCTGTACGGATGTTAAGTGGATCAACATAATTTGCAAATGGGTTAAGCTGCCCTGTTCTCGGGCGATTGATGCGCCTGCTGTAGCTTGCTTTGAATTGCCATTTCAAATCGGGTTTCCAGCTGAGAAATGCACTTGGAAAAAAGGAAAAATAATCTTTCGTAAAATTTTCCCCGGTATTGATCAGTTCCGATTCGCGCTCTGCATATTCACTACGAAGTCCGGCCTGTATTCCAAATTTACCAATTGATTGGCGGTATTGTGCATATACAGCATGCACGCCATCATCATAAACAAAACGGTTGGTGAGTTCTTCGTTACCGACAAATGCACCAATGCCCTCATCAAAATTTTCAGAATAATAATCATTGTCGATATGCCTCAAGGTACTTTTAAAACCTCCTTCAATTTTTTTATCATTGGAAATTGGGTGTTCATAATCGGCTGTGAAAGTGTAAATATTATTTTCTTCTGTATAAAGATCATGTTGAAGATCGGGCGGATAGATTAGATTAGGAATGGATTCATTGAAGAAAACCTGCTGATCAAAGTTGTCTTCATTGTCTTCCATGTTCAGTGAAGAAGTAGCCTGCAGGTTTAAAATTCTGCCCGGCGATTTAAAATTTTTCTTAAAATTCAGTTCCAGATCAAAACCCTGATCATCGCTTTTGCCTTGAGTATCGCGGCGATACAAACTATCGGGTTCAAAAATATCTCCGGTAAAATCATACCAGAGGAATTCATCATTTTTTCTAAGGCCCAGATTGTAAATGGTGCTGAAGGATAATGTGGAGGAATTGGTCACGTTGTAATCGGCTCCTACCTTAATATTAAAAGAGCTGTTGTTGCTTTCACCTTCACCTTGCTGGGAGAGAAAGGAGGGACTGGTTCCGCTAAAAAAAGTCTGACGATAACTCTCGGTACTTGAAAATCGGATGTTGTGATTATATCCTAAGTTGGAATACATGTTTAACTTTCCTTTCCGGTAATTTAAGGCGGCACTACCACCATAACCTTTGTCAAAATTGGTGTTCAGTCCAATACTTCCCGTAAGGCCTGTTAATTTATTCTTCTTTGTAATAATATTAATGATACCGGAAATACCATCAGGATCATATTTGGCAGAAGGGTTGGTGATTACTTCAACTTTTTCAATGGCCGAAGCAGGTAATGATTCCAGCAGGGATTTTCCACCCGAGCCGGTTAAACCGGAAGGTCTTCCATCAATCAATATGGTTACATTCTCATTGCCACGCAAGCTTACATTGCCATCGGCATCGAGTTCAACGCTGGGAAGATTTTCAAGAATATCATTTACATTTCCCCCCGTCGTGACCGCAAGCTGATCGGTGTTGTAAGTTTTCCGGTCAATATTGTTCATCGCAAAACTTTTATCGGCAACAATTTCTGCACCTTCCAGCAATTTAGCTGAAGGTTTCAGTTTAATGTTGCCCATATCATTTATAGGAGCACTTCCCTGCGGACGAAAAACTACTTTACCGGTATATTTTTCGTATCCAATAAATGCTATTTCAACAGAGTATCCTCCCGGAGGAAGGCTTTCCAACGTGAAATCACCTTTCATATCAGTTATGGTACCCGATACCAAAGAGGAATCCCGCATTTTTTTTAAGGCAACAGTTGCGAATTCTAATGGACTGCCTGTAGTTTCATCAACTATTTTTCCTTTAAGTGTAAAGGAAACACCGGATTGTTGAGCGAAAAGCGGTTTAATACAACAGCTAATGATTACCAGAATGTATAAAAGATGTTTTGATAAATTCATAATTACTTGTAAAGAACTTAGTTGCAAATATAATTTAAAGAAAGCAGAAATAGAGAGACCCTGCAAAGGGAATTTAGTTTAATGAATGAATAATGAATTTGCACTAAATTGATGATGAATCAGCTTAGTTTGACAACTACCGGCAGTGATAAAAAATAGGTAAGTGATAAGAGCGGTGAACCTGAAATAAGAAAAAGCAGCAAGGCCTGTAACCCCCAGAATATGGGAGCCAGGAACATACCTGCCGCAAACTTTATGGATCCTTTAAACTGCGGGTCTTTTATATTGGAGAGAAGTAATTTGTTAATTATGTAATACGGGATCACACTGTTTACTTTTATGTACCACAACATAATGGTTTTCCACCAGGAGACTTTGAGTTTCCTGCCTTCACTATTGCGTGGTAAAGGGTAACCTGAAACAATCAATTGGTCACTTTTTAATTGTTCATCGAGTTTGTGATGATATTGCCGGTATCGTAACAGGTAATCCCATCGCTCCGAGTAGTCATGCGATTCAATGTGGAGCATCAGAGGTTCTAAACTGTTTCGCAGTTGAGCAAGCAATGCTTCCTTTTGTTGCTGTGTGTTTGAATTTTCAAATGTAGCATTGGTGATTGAAATAGGCATCCCAAAATTAACCAGAACGCGTGAACGGAATGCCGACGGTGCATCATATTGCAGTCCGACAGGAACAATGGAAATATTTTTGGTAAGGCTTGCAGCCATGGCTATCCTGGCAACTCCTTTCTGCAACGGCCCCAGGTTGTAATTTTTGCTGTGACTGCCTTCGGCGAAAATTAATATCGATTCATTTTGCACCAGTTTCTGAACAACATTCTCAAGCACCTGATCATTTTTTTTTAATGTGGCAAATCCATCCCGGAAACGGTAAATAGGTAACATTTGTAACGTATTGAGCACATACGCTGCTTTTGCATTATTAAAAACATTTGCTCGTGTAAGATACCAGGGGGCTTTATCAGAACTGCATGTTACCAGTATGGCATCCAGGAATGCATTCTGGTGGTTAGGAACAAAAATAACAGGTCCGTCAGGAATATTCGAGACCCCTTTAATTTCCCATTTTCGGAAATAAAAGCTCAGTGCACCCCGGCAACAGTATTTTAAAGTTTTATAAAACAGGGAAGCCATACGCAATGGTTAACGTTCAGGCATATATGATTTATGAATTCCAAAAGCGTGAACCAGGAATTCCGGGATTTGTGCCGACCATGTTGCAGGTTCGTGGCGGCCGCCTTCAATAATCGAAAGCCGAAGCTTTTTTTCAGGGCTTTTGACTTTCACCGACAACAGATCAAACAGGTCTAACGTATCATCAACGGCATCAATAATTCCATTTCCATTCCTGTCGTTTTTCTCATCATTGGTTCCAGCCATGAGATAACACCGGAAGTGACCGGCCAATGAAGCATGAGCCAGTTTATTAAAAATGATACGGTCGTTATCGGTGTAGCCTTCTGCATAACTTTTGCTGCGCCACCATAAAGATCCGCTGAAAACACCGGCAGTTGCAAACAGCGATGGATTTGATGAAACAATATCAATTGCCGATAATCCTCCGAGTGAACATCCGGCGAAAGCCGTATGCAGTGGTGAATAACTGCCGTCGGAACCCGCATGGATCCAGGGAAGCAATTCATGAGCAATAAAATTTTCATAGTGCTCTGCTTTTTCGCCACGGCCCAAATAATCTTCTACACCTGAAACACCGTATTCCGATTGCCGCTCGCCCGCATGTATTGCCAACACCGTTACAGGCCGTATACGCCCGGCAGCATGAAGTTTAGTAATGGCTTGTCGTATATGTAACGCATCCGAAAGCTGGCCATCGTTCAAAAGCAGCAGTCCTTTTTGAATTTCTCCTCCGGTGTCAGGCGTGCTGATCACCTCTACCTCCACCATCCTTTTAAGAAATGACGAATATAAGCCGGTAGTTTTACTTTTATTATGCTTGAATATCAACTATTTATAAAATTTATCAGGTTGTTTAAAGATCCGGATATTTCTTTAAAGATCAGGATGACGGTCATAAATTTATTAACAGGTCTTTTTTGTAATTTTGGAAAAAGTATAGCGGTGAAAGAACAACATAAGTGCTGGCATTCTCCTATTTTAGGAAAAGATATGGATATGCTGGTTTTTGGTGAACAGGGATACCCGGTTATTATTTTTCCCACTTCGATGGGCAGTTTTACTCAGAACAAGGATTTTCATTTAGTGGATTCAGTGTCGTGGTTTGTTGACAATGGCCTGGTTAAAATTTATACACCGGCAAGCATTGATAACGAATCATGGTATAATGAAAAAATTCATCCGGCCGATCGGGTACGAAATCATGTATTGTATGAGCAGTTTATGATGGAGGAAGTGGTGAAGCCTGCGTTGCATGAAACAGGTAAATCGAAAGCCGCTTTCGCGGGATGCAGTTTCGGGGCTTACCATGCAACCAATTTCGGATTTCGTCACCCGGAAGTAACCGGGTATATTATAAATATGGGCGGAGCCTTTAGCATAAAAGATCGGGTGAAAGGATATTACGATGATACAATTTATTTTAATAACCCTCCTGATTACCTTCCCGGGTTAAACGATCCGCGATTAAAAGAGATAGGGATGATTTTCGGAACCGGTTCCAATGATATGTGCATGGATGCGAATATCAGGATTTCAGAAGAATTGAATGCAAAGGGAATTGCGCATTACCTCGATATTCAGCAGGGAGCTGATCATGATTGGCCGGTGTGGAGAGAAATGTTTCCACGTTATCTGGCGATGATTAAATTTTGAATTTTAAACGAAGATCCGGTTATGAATAATAAAAATACCGGTATGAAAAATTAAATACGATGAAACGAATTGGAATTCTTCACGGACAAGAAACTATTTTTCCTCAGGCACTTCTTGAAAGCATTAACTCACGGAATGAACCGGGTATTGTTGCTGAACTGGTGCGAATTGATAAGCTGGTACAGGGACAACCGGCGGAGTATGATGTGATAATTGATCGCATTTCACACGATGTACCTTTTTACCGGGCATGGGTTAAGAACGCCGCCGCATTTGGAGCTGCCGTACTGAACAATCCCTATTGGCTTGATACCGAGGAAAAATTTGTTGCCAATGTGGTTGCAGAAAAATTGGGTATACCGGTTCCCAAATCGGTGTTGCTTCCCTCCAACTCTCATCCCCCTGATACCAATGCCAATTCGTTCCGCAACATGGCTATGCCGCTCGACTGGGAAACGATTTTTAGTCATATTGGTTTCCCTGCGTATATGAAACCGTATTCCGGCGGTGGTTGGAAGCATGTTTATAAACTTCGAAATCCTGAAGAGTTGTATGCCCGTCACCAGGAAACAGGTACGCTTGTAATGCTGCTGCAGGAGGAAATTATTTTTGATGCCTATTTCCGGTGCTATTGCATTGGAGGTACTGATGTTCACATTATGCCCTATGAACCGAGAAACGCTTTTCATGAGCGGTATGTAGCCAATTTCCCGCACGTAACCGAATCACAGTTAAAGCTGATTCATGATTATGTGTTACAGCTGAACAAGGCACTTGGATATGATATTAACACAGTTGAGTTTGCCATGCGTGATGGTATTCCCTATGCTATTGATTTTACCAACCCGGTACCCGATGCAAATCCCGATTCGGTAGGTCAGTATAATTTTGACTGGCTGCTGCGAACGGTAACGGATATGGTTATACGAAAAGCACACGAACACGATTCCGATAAAAATAATTTGAACTGGGGTAGCTTTTTAAGAAATTCAGTTAATGGAAAACTGGTCGAAGAAAAGAAAACTGCAATGCTTTAGAAAATCAAATATTTGAGAATCATAATTGAAAGCAATTTATCCATTCCTGTTTAAAATTTCTATATGTCTGAACCTATTTTAACGCCTTTAGTCACTGATAAGCCCATCAAGGAGGCCACGTCGATGGATCAATTGAATTTACCTCCTTTCACTTTAGGAATCGAGGAAGAATTTCAGGTTATTGATCCGGAGACCCGGCAATTGCGGTCGCACATGCACCAGATTGTTGAAGGCGGAAAGGTGATCCTTAAGGAACAGGTGAAATCTGAAATGCATCAGTCGGTAGTTGAAGTGGGAACTAATATCTGTAAGAATATCAAAGAAGCAAAAGCAGAAGTAATTTACCTGCGAAAAATGGTAGCCGAATTGGCTGCACAACAGGGACTAAAAATTGGTGCTTCCGGAACACATCCTTTTTCACTTTGGCAGGAACAATTGATTACCGACAACCCACGATACCACGAAATTGTAAACGAGATGCAGGATGCAGCGCGCTCCAACCTGATTTTCGGATTGCATGTGCATGTAGGAATTGAAAACCGTGAACAGGGAATTAAGCTGATGAATTCAGCAAGGTATTTTCTCCCCCATATCTTTGCATTATCTACTAACTCCCCTTTCTGGCAGGGAAGGAACACCGGATTTAAGTCGTACAGGGTGAAAGTATTCGATAAATTTCCGCGCACCGGCATTCCTGATTATTTTTCAAGTGCCGAAGAATACGATCGTTACATCAATTTGCTGATTAAAACAAAATGCATTGATAACGGTAAGAAGATTTGGTATGACATTCGTTTGCATCCATTTTTCAATACCCTTGAATTCAGGGTTTGTGATATCCCGATGCGTGTTGAAGAAACTATTGCACTAGCAGCTTTGATGCAGGCAATTATTGCAAAACTCGTTAAGCTCATGGAGCAGAACCTCGATTTCCGTCAGTATGGCCGTTCGCTGATTATGGAGAACAGGTGGCGTGCCGCGCGTTATGGAATGGAAGGGAAGCTGATTGATTTTGGAAAAGAAAAAGAGGTTCCCATTGCTGATCTTACGGAAGAGTTGCTTGAATTCGTGGATGATGTAGTTGATGAATTAGGCAGCCGTGAAGAACTTGGTTATATCCGAACCATGATTAAAAATGGCTCCGGCGCCGACCGGCAACTGGAGGTTTTCAGAAAGGAAAAAAATCTGAATGCTGTAGTGGATTATATTATTGAAGAGACGAATTCGTTTTAGGATTTGGTTGTGTTTATTTGATAATTGTCTGTCGTAGAGAAGATGGTAAACAATTATTTTAAATTTCCATTTCGTAACTAATAGTCTGCTTTTTTTAACGATTAAAAACATTATCTCATCAGTACATTCGCGAATTGGTTCATTGATTTCGTATTTTCGCACCATATTAGAGGAGTTACCCTTTCCATTTACGTACACACACGATCATTCTTGCTTTGGAGCCAATAAAAATTGCTATTCTTGATATGTATGACGGTCATCCCAACCAGGGCATGCGGGGCATTAAGCAGTTGATAGAAGACCAGGTTTTTCCCAATGAATGGCAGGTTTTTGATGTGAGGGGTAAAAATGAGTTACCGAACCTGGAATATGACATTTACATTTCATCCGGTGGTCCGGGAAGCCCTTTAACCGGGGCAACCTTGTGGGATGCAGGCTGGTGTAAATTGATGGATAATTTATGGGAACACAATAAAAAGCCGGATGCACAGAAAAAGTATGTGTTCTTGATTTGTCATTCGTTTCAGATGCTGGTTGACCACTGGAAGCTGGCGGAAATCACACAGCGAAAATCATCAGCTTTTGGAATTTTCCCGATGCACAAAACCAATGAGGGCGAGAACGAAGCAATACTGGCTAATTTGCCGGAGCCTTTTTATGCAGTTGATTCACGCGACTGGCAGGTAGTAAAGCCAGATATGACTGCCATGGAAACCCGTGGCGCCACGTTGCTTTGTATTGAAAAAGACCGGCCTCATATTCCTTTGGAAAGAGCAACTATGGGAATTCGATTTTCTGATGAGTTTATCGGTTTCCAGTTTCATCCTGAAGCGGATGATTTTGGAATGAATCTTTATTTTCACAGGCCCGATAGAAAGAAACACGTAATTGAAACACATGGTGAGAAAAAGTATTTCGAAATGCTTGATTACCTCAAAGACAAAAATAAAATTCAACGTACGCAAAGTACGATTCTTCCCGGTTTTTTGCAATTGGCTATGATGAAATTACGGAATTTTACTTTCTGATTTACAGAGTTATTGTTTATGTAAAATCAGTTTAAGACTGTGTATTTCTTGTTTTAGGTTTTTTTAAGATCGTATAATTAAAACAGCAATATTGAATACAGAAAATAATTATACTTACTTTTATAGTTGCAATTTACCAGTTTAAATTATGATTTCCAATCTCCGCGAACGATATAACGAAAATTTTACTCAAGAAAAATATAATAATTTTGTTCATGACCTGGAAAAATATGCCGGCGAAAAAATTCCTTTTCGTATTGCTGAAACGCCGGTATTTGTTCCTGCTTCACTCAGGATAAAACTGGAGCAGGCCTGTGAAGCAATAATCGCTGTGTTAAAGCGTCCCGATTTCACCATGTTAACCGAGAGGGCTATTCCGGATGGATTAAAAGTGCCGGGTGCAGAAAGCAAACCGATGTGGCTTGCTTTTGATTTTGCGGTAAGCCGGTCTTTCGACGGACAACTGGATCCGCAGCTAATCGAAATGCAAGGTTTTCCTTCCCTGTTTTATTATCAGCATGTGCTGGCAAAAAAATACCGTGAGCATTTTGATGTGGATGATTCCGTTAGTCATTTGTTTGGGCACACCGATGAAAACTATGTGCAACACATTCGGGAATTATTGCTGAATGGACACGAACCAGAAAATGTGATCCTGCTGGAAGTGGAACCAGAGAAGCAAAATACCCGTGTTGATTTTATTGCAACTGAAAAGCACACCGGGATAAGAACTGTTTGCATTAGTAAAATTAAACGCGACGGCCGGAATCTTTTTTACGAATGGGACGGGAAAATCATTCCTGTACTTCGCATTTTCAATCGGGTTATTTTTGATGAGTTTAAAAAACGCGATGATTTAAAATGCCAGTTTAATATGACCGAAGAAGTGGATGTGGAATGGGCTGGTCACCCCAACTGGTTTTTCCGTATCAGTAAATTTACCATGCCTTACCTGAAAAGCCCATTTGTACCTGAAACGACTTTCCTGAATGAAGTCCTGACGTTACCTCACGATCTTGAAAATTTCGTATTAAAGCCCTTATTCTCCTTCTCCGGAACAGGGGTGCTCTTTCACGTAACACGAGAAGCTATCGATGCCATAAAAGATCCTTCAAACTGGATCTTGCAACGCAAAGTGCATTACGAACCTGTAATTTGCGGCCCCGATGAAAATGTTAAAACCGAAATTCGAATGCTGTACAGCTGGCATCCCGATGAAACAGACCCTAAACTTGTTATTAATATGGCCCGCCTGAGTAAAGGTGAAATGATTGGGGTGAAGTATAACAAAGATAAAACATGGGTTGGAGGCAGTGTGGGTTTTTTTGAAAAATAGCGACCCATTGCATGCATCTTGTCAGGATGATTATCGTAACACATCCACGTTTAATGTATTTGAAAAACATGTTGGCATGCTAACGTTCAATTGGCATAAGTACACAATGCATTGCGATTGTTATAAATTAAAAGCCATCAAAAAAACCGTTTCACCAATTTATCAATATTCCTTAATCTTTTTAAATTAAAAAGCAGTGCGGTAGCCAATTGAAAAGGCATCGAATAGCGGTACCAGGCTTTCAGAATTGTATTTCCGTTTTCAGGCCGGATCTTATATCCGAATTTTTGCATCAGTTTACCGTTTATCTCCAGGCAAAGCGAAATTTCAGACGCATTGATCCCGCCTTTTTCCCATTGGTTTAATTTAGAAGGATCAACACCTCGTTTTGATTCACTATCACCTGACCCGGAGGAGCCCGTTACCGGGATATCGAGCATTGCTTCTGAAAAAATTATATCACAGTGTGTACATACGCTGCGAATGGTTTCGGTGGGACGGAGTACCAGGTCTTCATATTTTATGATCTTAACAGCAGGATGATCTCTATAGCTGAGGGTAATATCCGCCACCGCTTTCCACAACTTGCTTATGGTAACCGGATGGTAATTAATCCAGGCACGTATGGCTTCCCGCAAAGGTATTTTACCTCCCGATAATTTTCTGCGTTTCCATTTGTACTTCTGCGAAAGCAATACTTCTCTTGGATCTCTAACCATGATTATGCAACGGGCATCAGGGAATTTATCAAGAATCGTTTGGATCGCGAATATTGATTGTGGCGTTTGTTCACATGAAATATGTTTCCCGTTTTTCCGCGTCTCCTCCGATAAAAATTTTTCAAACACTTCCAGGTAATCATATTTTTGATTGCCAAGCACACTTCGGGCTTCTTCCCGGAAAGGCGCCGTTTTTCTCGGGCCGAAATATCCGTTGCGCTGAATGGCACATAATGTTGCATAAAGCGATACTGACTTTTCAAATGATGGTATAACAGCAGGCTTATTTTCAGGAAGCAATTCATCAAAAAAATGAAGTTCCTGGAAAGAAAAAACATCGTCGTGATTGCCCAGTATCCTCGACATCATAGTTGTTCCCGAACGGCTGTTACCTGCAATAAATATTTTCATCCGTGATCAGATTCCCTCAAGTACCGGTGTAAATATCAATAAAAGGTTCAATTATTTGACGTTTTATAACATTTACCCATCATTAGTTGATCACTTATTTATGACCTGTCGTGAATCTATCATATTCACATTGTTTATCTTAAATTTCTTATTTTTGAATAAATATCCTTTTTATGTTGTCAACATTTATATATCGGACTGGCCAACTGCTAATTCTAGGCATTCTTTTTTTCGCAACCGGCTGCAAAGGACCAGGTAAACCCGCCCAGGCACAAATCCAACCCGGAGGGGATGGGACTTCATTGGTATCGGAAAATGGTTCAAAAACATTTGAGTTAACCGATTATTTCAATGGCTACAATGCTCAAATGCTACGTGGCCCTTCATGGCAGGCATCGGGATTTGTGGAACAGGTGAAAGGCTTGTATCCCGGATTGATAAGGTATCCTGGCGGAACGGTGTCGAGTTACTGGGATTGGAAAACCGGGTGGTTTTTAAAAGACATCCCGTTAAGGAAGGAATGGAAGAGCGTAACCATTGAAAATCCCATCAAATTGGAGGATCTAAAGTTTGCGTGTGATAAAACAGGTGCCAGGCCATTGTTTGTTCTTAACATGATGACCAGCACCTTAAACTACCAGATTGAAATGCTGGAACATGCCAGTAAAATCGGCCTGCCGGTTCAATTTGTGGAACTGGATAATGAGTTTTACCTGGGTGATGAATTTTATATTAAAAAATATCCGACCGGCAAGGAGTATGGTGAAGTATGTAATGAATGGATTGCTGCTATTAAGCAAAAGTTCAAAGGGGTTAAGGTGGGAATCATTGGTAATTCTATCCGGGAAGGTGCAGCTAAAAAGGAGAAACCACATGCGCAACGCGGACAGAATTGGAATCGTGACTTGCTTGCTGTGGTGAAAAATGCTGATGCCATGACTTTTCATGTGTATGGTGGTGGAGGAATGAATTATCTCGGAAATTTTTCTGCCACTGATGATGAAGAAACAGCCGCTAAAGCCAATGCAGTGCAACAGGCTTTCGACAGAAAAGAATCCATTCAGTACGCGTTGAGTATACCTTTTATAAGATGGAATAATTCGAATACGTATGATTACAAAATTTTACCTTCCGGGATGAAGGCATGGATTACGGAATATAATTTATTTGAACGTGAAGGTGTAGTAGCCGGAACATGGGCGCACGGTTTATATGCACTGATGCAATCGTTGTTGTTTATGGAGAACCAGGATTCGGAACTTATTTGCTACCATAACCTCACTACCACAGCACAGTTTGCTGCCATATTTAACAGTGATAATGCATTTTATAAAGCGGTGAAACAAAAACCCACACCTTTATTTGGATATACTGCTGCTGGACATTGCCTGGCCCTTTCGGGAAAAGCCATGGATGGCGGTGGAAAAGCAACTCAATTAAAATTCACCAATAACGAAATGATCAGTGCAGCCCGTGGACAGCAATATCCTTCGCTTTATGGCTGGAAAATTACAGGAGCTAAAGGAACCAGGATTATTGTGGCGAATCTTTCTGCCAAGGCAGTCACTACTGATTTTAAAGCAGTTGCTGGAGCTACAGTCCGCTACACACAAATACATGCCGAACCTCATTTACAGATCGCTGAAGAAAAAGAAGTTAACAGAAAAAGCGGTACCGGTCAGCTAATAAGTCTGCCTCCTTATTCGGTCACACTCATTGAGGGAGATTGAATCCTGTAACCCAGTTTCTCGGAAATTTCATTGATGGCATCGTGAAGCACATCATGAATTTTTGGTTCCGATTTGTCAGGGGCGGCTTTTATCACACTATCACCAAAAGAAAGGAATTCGGAGTCTTTAGTCAAACCGGAAAAGTCGCAGATTTCCTGTAATATTTTTTCGGGATTCGAACAGAGGTGCTCATATTTTACTGCGAGTATTTTTTTCGGATAACGTTGAAGCATTTTCATGCCGTAATTCATGGTCAGTATCCATTCAACAGCGGCTTTGTCGGGTTGAGAAGTTAATGCCGCTATGGTGCGTTGATGTGAGCCTAGCATTTCATCTCCCGGCACCACCTGTTCCAGTAATAGTTTCCATTTCCTGTCATTCACGCCCCACCAGTTTTCACCCTTGCCGGTGTTACCACGTCTCGATGACCAGATGGCGGTTGAAGCAATTGTTTCCCACGGATTGCGATAAAGAAAAATGTATTTTGCATCAGCAAATAATGCATTGAGATATTCGATGCGAAAAATCATTTCAGGGAATTTATCAACGATGCGCCTGGATGCTGATCGTTGCAGAAAAGACGAATATATGGCTTTTACTTTCCTTCCGATTTCCGTTGTGGCTTTTGATGCATTCATGATGTAATCGGCCGGACCATCGGAATAGCTACCGATAATATCATCGTTTGCATTAGCAGAAAACCAGAGTGCTTTGGGTTCATTTAAGAAGCCAACTTCAGGATGCATGGAGAGAACCAGACCGAGCATGGTTGATCCGCTCCTTCCGGTTCCGGTGATGAAAACAGGAGACTCTGCCTGGGGATTCACAACTTTTTTTGAAGCTGAACGAAGTGCAAGAAATGTTACAGGATTAAACCAGCGTCCTTTGGTTGTGGCCGGCCGGCCTTCATAAAAAAAATACGACAACAGCCGGGGAAATACCTTCGATGGTTTGGTAAAAATATATTTTTTATTCAGTTGCGCTATCATGCTGCCTCGGTTACAAGTTTAAGCCAGGAAGGAGTATTTACGTTTATGCCATACCGTGATAATAACAGTTGCAGCTTTTGATTATGCGGTAGGTAATAGGATTTCAGAAATTCAACAGTATCACCATCCAGCTCCTCTTTTTCAAATGGTGTTCCGTTTAATTTATAATAAAAAGCCATGAGATTTTTTTTGAATCCCGGATTGGATCGCCACAACCGCTGGCCCGCCTGGTTAGCAATTACAGCAAATTTTTGCAAGACCGGATTTTTGTAATTCATGGATTTATTTTTAACATCAAAATCAAAGTGATCGTAAAACAATGAATCAATTTGTAACCACCTGGCAATATCCTGCATGAATATGCGGGTATTTTTAAGGTCATCGAAAAATACTATTTTAACACGATCACCAAAAGTTTTCAGCCAGGGTTCAAGAAACGAATGATATTCACCAGTTGCCAGTGCTGAATATAAATGGTGTTGCTGCAACTTAAGTGCTTCGGGCGACAATTCCCTGCAGCGTTTCACAAATTCTTTGAATGAAAGATCATGCGGTAATTGTAACGTAGCTTTTTTGCGGTGATAAAATGATATTAAACGGTCGGCAGGATCCTTCAGGATGATAATTATTTTTGCATCGTCCAGAGTTTCGGAAATCACTTCAGCCATTTTTTCACCTCCGGTCACATAACCGGGAGTTGCCTCCAGCCTGTATTTTGAAACGGAACAGTGGGTAAACTGTGCTTCATATTCCTGGATCGGAGCAAGTTGCTGATCATATAAAAGCGGTAAAAAGTAACAGGTTTCCTTATCCCTGGAGCCGCAAATCTGGGGATGGGCCGATAAATAATGGAACAATGAGGTAGTTCCGGCTTTGTTCACACCGGCAATAATAAGATTGGCTAATTTTTTATCGGGATATTTTCCGGGGGTCATTTCACGCAAAACAGCTTCGTTTCATGACGAAAATTCGGTTTTTTTAACCACTTTTCCCGCAACTTTTTCGTAAACGGCTGATAATCTTTGATAAAAGATTTCGTCGGTGAATTGGCTGTCGGCTAAAGCTTTTGCTTTAAGTCCCATTTCGCGTGCTTTTTGAGGGGCTTCGAACAATTGTCGGATGAGGTTTGCCAGGGTATGTGAATCGTGAGAGGGGAACACAAAACCGGTCTCTCCTTCAGTAATATATTCGGGTATGCCTCCTTTATCGGAACCAATAACTGCCTTACCTCTTGCAAAAGCTTCCATCATCACATAAGGGAAATTCTCATGCCAAATGGAGGGCACAACTACAAACCGGCAATTATTAAAAAGCATATCAAGGTCTTCACCATATTTTGATCCCAGGAATTCAACATTTTTTAGCCCGAGCTGTGCGGAAAGTGATTCGAGTTGCGGACGGTAGTTTCCGCTACCGGCAATTTTTAATGGTATACCGGGATTGGCCTGCATCGCTTTGATCAGGATATCAACACCTTTTTCATCCGACAACCTGCCAATAAAAAGAATGTACCCGTTATCTTCATCAGAAGCTTTGTAATGGTTGGCATTAAAAGGCTTTCCGATAAAATCGAGTTGTGCAGCTCCTTCGCCCCAAAATTCGGCAGTTTTATTTAGCATAAACCGGCTTTCAAAAAGAAACGTACTGATATTTTTTTTCCAGACATTTAAGTAATCGTGCGTGTAAGATTCAGCAGCACTGATAATACTTACCGCAATGGAATGTTTGCAACAGTTATTCACTACGGCTTTATAATATTTTCCGCCTTTGCAATCTTCACATATGCGCCCATGGTGGAACAACCGGTAGTTGGGACAAATATGTTTGTAGTCATTACATGACATCACAACAGGTATTCCTTCCTCGCGGCAAGCGTCGAGTATGCTGGGTGTAATGGTAATATAAATTGCAAAAACATGAACTACATCCGGTTGGAATTCCTGTAGCAGTTTCTTAAAACCTGTTTTATTTTTTTTTGAATAGATAACAGAAGGAATGTTTTTAATTCGGTCGAGCACCGGACCTTTTAGATATTCCACGGTTTCACCGAACACAACATTTTCATCGCGAGTATAAACGTCCCTACTGCCTTCCGCGTTAAAATCGGTTGTATAAATCTTTACCTGGTGGCCTTGCGTTCTGAGTATGCGGGCAACATCCTGGAAGTAGACTTCAGCGCCTCCTACCTTTCTCCAGAATTTATGTACCAGCAAAATTTTCATGTGACTTCAGGTGGTGTATGTCCCGCGAAAGCGGTTTTGCAGGCAAATGTACTAAGATAAAGAGTCCGTTTCATTTGAGTGCGGTAAGCGCCTGTTCTTTTTTGATTCTCCGCCACTCGGAATAAACCAATCCGGCTAAAAGCCAGAAATAGAAACTGAACGCTCGAAAAACAAAAGTTCTTAATATCAGCGAATAAGGTATGGCAATTATAACCAGCGCTGCCATGGTAAAAGCAAAAATACGAAAGTAAGGATCATTGGAATACCGGGCTACAAAAACCGAAGCCTTAAATATACGGAACAGTATAAAAAAGTAAATGATGATGCCGATAATGCCATAATAAACGATAAAGGCCACCCAATATACGTCGTTAATAATTGGTAGATTATTAATTGGCATGTTGGAACCAAACAGCTGTGTAGCGGCTTTCTCAAGAGCAAAATCCTGTGCCGGGCTGTATCCGATCAGCTTGAACGAGCGCATTAAATGGCCACCCACTTCAGTCAGTACTGCTCCACGGGAGTATTGCATTGTGTTATCCATGTAACTGGAACTGAATACCGTGGTAATGTTGGCAAGGGGATCAGTGTATTTGATCTTGGGATTGATATAGGGTTCGGAAGAGCCGGTTTTATCAAAAACTCCCATCAAAATCATGGGAGAAGCCAACAGGAGACCTATTGATAAATATACAATCATCTTTTTTCGGCCACCGGCCAGCAGCAATATTATGGGCACAGCGGCAAACGCCAGCAAAACGGAACCCCGTGAATAGGTGAAAAACAGCGCTATTGTAATTAGTATTAAAATGACCGCATAGATCCACTTGTGAGTGCGTGGAATGTGAATGGTTTTTTGCAGCGCTGAAACGGAGAGAATAAAAAGTATAACAAGAAACAACGCCAGGAATACAGAATCACCAAATGTTCCAATTCCTGCACCCATTTCCCTGCCCCCACTAAAACCTGAAGAAAGCAGCCTGAAACTAACCTGCTTTCCTCCAATTTCCAGGTCACTGGCGCGGGGATACCAGAACGATGTAATTCCAAAATAGTGCTGGTAAATGGCGATGCAGCATTGGATGGCTGCAATGCCGATGAGTGCTTGTAAAATTCTGCGGGCAGTAGTGGAATCCACGTTGATAAAAGCAACCACATAAAACAAAGGAACATATCGCAGCAACACTCTTAATCCCATAAACGCCTGGAAAAAAGGTGCCTGGTTAATTACCGTTATTATTAATGCATAGCCGATAAAAATGAGCAGAGGTTTGTCGATGCTCGTTCCTTTCGGAATTTTTTTAAGGTATAAAAAGCGGAGCAGCAACAATCCCGCGAGCAGGTAAATTAAAATTTCAACAGCAAATCTCAGGTAACTGTAAACCAAATCCGAAACGGGCAGGTATTTCAAAATCACCACCTCGAAGGGAACAAAAATTGCAAGCAGAAGAATGAACCAGGTAAACTTTAACTTCATTGATTTTTACCAGGGAGGTTGTTGCCCTGTAAGTTGTTGTAATTTATACCGGTCTTCCCGGTAGTAATTTTGTAAATATTGTTGAAGTTCCGGACTGATCACGATAGGTGCAGATGCACTTTTATTTACCTCCTGGTAGGAAGCTTCCAGTTTGTGTCCGGCTAATTTAAGCTTTTTCCTGATGGATGCATGGAGCAAACGTGTGAAAGGTCTGATTGTCCTTTTGAATTTACGAAAAAGCAGGTGCATGCCCACGCTTTTGGCGGATATGGTTTTATTGTATACTTTAAAATCATATCCCGCAAAATAGTTTTCTGCCAGGCCGGCAAATTTTGCTATTTCACCACAGAATTTTTCAGGATCAACTTCCAGTTGCTCATAATAGGAGATGTGTATATTTTGTCTCCCAAAAAGTTTGATATAATTTTCAATATGTTCCGAATAGTTGCTCTGCACTAACGAACGCAAATGTTGCGGAGCGTTGGGATCTGATGAATTTTTTTGCTGATCAATATAATTTTGAAGTGTGGTTTGGGGTGATAAAAGTCCATTCACCATTGCAAAATTGTACCATGAGATGAGTCGTGATACCGGTTCCCGTAAAATAAATACGAGTTTGCATTGTTCCAATTCTTTACGGATGTTTTGTGCCGCAGCAATGGAATATAAATAATCAGGCGTTGCTTCAAGCCGGGTTTGCTGAGGTGAGCAGTTTCGGAAAAGCTCATCAAATTTCTTTGTGGTAAATGATTGTCTCCCTTTTTCCGATAACGGATAATCATGGTTCCAGAAAAAGCGGGATTCCTTCATCACACACGGACAAATTTGCGGATGATATTCAAAATAATTGAATACAGATGTGGTTCCGCATTTGGTGCTGCCTCCTATGATCAGGTATTGATGTGTTGCCATGACTAGTTACTTTCCCATCAGAATGGCCAGTAATACGTTCTGATTTTAAAGGTTCTTTTAATATAAATCATCGACATCAGGTTCCAGGCCGCCATAAAAACCATTCCTGCAATAGCAGACCCCAGCAAGCCGTACAAAGGTATTAATATGGCACACACCACTACATTTATAAGCGTGCTGGTGAGTATGATATTACGAAAAATCTGCTGCTTTCCTGTCATGTAAAGGAATTGCCCAACCGAACCCGCAAAAACATTGAACAGCTGGCCAACCATGGTTATTAATAATGCAAGTGAACCTGCAATAAATTCATCACCGAACAAACCAAGCAGCCATTCCCGCATTAAAAGAATTCCAAGGAAGATTGGTATGGAAGAATAAAAAATTATTTTAGCCGTGTGTGCAGTGTATTTTCTTAGGCCATCATGATCTCCTTTAGCATGTAATTGTGCAAACCCCGGAGCTGACACACTGTTAATCGACATCAGCACAAACGCCGAGAAAGTTGAAATTTTTAACACCACCGAATAAATTCCCACATCGCTTTCAGTCGACCAGATTCCCAGCAGAATGGTATTAATCCAGCCTGCAACCAACAACATGGAATTGGCAAGCAACATGGGGAGGGCATTTCGTACCATTTCAGGGAGCACAAATTCGGCAGAGGCAATTTTCGTGTTCGAACGAATGCGCCTTAAAATTAAAAAGGTGCTGCTGACAGTCAATAAAATTAAACTTACAGCAAAAGCTATGTTAGGCAACCACGGGTGCCGGTAAAAAACAGTTACGATACCAAGAATAATTGCAGAATATAAAAAGTAACTCACGTTCTGGCTATACGCATATTCTTTATTCATCCTGAATCCCCGGTAACATTCCGAATTGATGAATCGCATGGCCATAGGTAAAACAGCAAAGGATACAATTCGGAAATAGGGTTCAAGTGAAGGTTTTTGAAAAATGTATTGTGCAATTTGTCCGGAAGTAAAAAAAAGCAATACCGACAACAGTAATCCAACAGGTACTACGACCATAAGTGTTTTTCTGTAAACTTCCAGAATTCGATCCCACCTGTTGATGGCATGATCCTGTGCGAAATGTCTGACAAGCAGTGAATCCATGCCCAATCGCCCAAGTACGCTGAACATCATTAACACAGTTACTGATAGCGTATGTGCACCCAGAACTTCAGAACCATAGTAGCGGGAAATAATAAAAGTAAACGCATACCCGGCAACAAGCCCCATCAGTCTGACGGCAAAAGTAGTGGCACTGCCTTTTACAATTTCAAGAAAACTGGCATCTTTGAAATCCCTGTTAAAGCCGCGCGCAATTTTCCGGATCATGTTAGTGGAAAATTAAAGTCGTTGCACCACAAAATGTGGATTGAGCAAATCAGCTTTGTTATAAGTAACGGCCTGGCCTGTGTGAAAATTAGTTACCTGGCAGCCAGCATTCTCGGCAATCGCCTGACCCGCGGCGGTATCCCATTCCATGGTTGGAGCAAGTCTTGGGTAAATATCAGCCCTTCCTTCTGCCACCAGGCAAATTTTTATGGAGCTTCCGCTCGAAATAAAATCAAGTGTGCCTTGTTTTTCGCGCAGCGTTTCAATAAAAATTTCAGTTTCCGGGGAAAGGTGTGATCGGCTTGCTACAACAGTGAAAGAACGATCAGAAGGGTTAAGCGGCAGTTTTATTGCGGCGCCCATCATAAGTTCATACCAGGCATCCGCAGACTTTTCGTTTCGTAAAGAGTCGGCTGCATGGTGATGCATGCAGGAAGGAACCCAGGTTGCTCCAAAATAAAGGGTGTCGGTTACCGGGACATAAATAACTCCTAAAATGGCTTTTTCATTTTCAATAAGGGCAATATTGACAGTAAATTCTCCATTCTTTTTAATAAACTCCCGGGTTCCGTCAAGCGGATCAACCATCCAGAAACTTTCCCACTTTTGTCGTTCTTCAAAGGGAATATCACGTCCTTCTTCGCTTAACACCGGTAAGCCTGTTACTGCAAGTAGTTCAATAATTTTATTATGTGCTTTCTTGTCGGCAAGCGTTAAAGGACTTTTGTCGGCTTTTAATTCCACCTCATGTGCAAGTTCATAAACACTTAATATTTCTTCCCCGGCACTGATTGCTGCGAGGATGGCATATTTTAAAAGAATATTATGATCTGCCATGATACTTTCAGGAATTAATGATACGACTTACTTTTCTATTCGGATGTATTTCTGTAAAGTTAAATCGGGTACTGAAATAATGTGATTTTAAATAATCATCCCCGCCCCTACAGTTTCATTGGTGGCTTCATCAATTAAAATAACACTACCGGTGATCCGGTTTTTACGATAGCTGTCGTAAAACAGCGGTGCGGTTGTACGAAGCTGAACCCGTGCAATATCATTCATGCCAATGCTTTTGTCATGTTCAAGACGGTGAAGTGAATTTATATCTATCTTATATCTCACATCTTTTATAATGCAACGTACATCTTTGGTAGTATGCTTGAGTGAATATTTACCTCCGGTTAAAAGAGGGCGCTCACTCAACCAGCATACCATGATATCAAGGTCTTGTGAAACGGTAGGCACATTGTTTTCACGCACAATCATGTCGCCTCTTGAAATATCAATATCTGTATCGAGTGTCATAGTCACCGACATGGGTGAAAATGCTTCGTAAACTGCATCCTCAACAGAAAGGCTGTCCAGGGGATTGATGGTTTTTATTTTAGCAGAAAACCCGGAAGGCAAAATTTTTACCTGGTCACCGGGTTTAAATACACCCCCGGCAATACGCCCGGCGTATCCCCTGAAGTCATGGAATTCAGTAGCCTGTGGCCTGATCACATACTGAACAGGAAATCTGCAATCAATATGATTTTCGTCGCTGCTGATATGAATATTTTCCAAAAGGTACATCAGCGTGGAGCCCTGGTACCAATCCATGTTTTTGGATTTATCAACTACATTATCACCCTTCAAGGCACTGATCGGGATGAAATGTACATCTTTAACATCAAGCCGTGATGCGAGTTTTTTATATTCACTCACCGTGCTTTCAAAAATTTCCTGGTCATAATTCACCAGGTCCATTTTATTTATGCAAACAATGATGTGTGGAATCTGGAGTAATGAAGCAATAAAAGAATGCCTGTTGGTTTGTTCAAGAATTCCTTTTCTTGCATCTACTAAAATTAGCGCCAGGTTCGCGGTGGATGCACCTGTCACCATGTTGCGGGTGTACTGAATATGTCCCGGCGTATCAGCAATAATAAATTTACGCTTAGGTGTTGCGAAATAGCGGTAGGCAACATCAATGGTGATACCCTGTTCGCGTTCGGCTTTCAATCCGTCAGTGAGTAATGCCAGGTCAACATGTTCGAAGCCTTTTAATTTGCTGGTTCTTTCAACGGCTTCCATCTGATCTTCAAAAATCGATTTGCTGTCGTATAACAACCGGCCTATCAGGGTGCTTTTTCCATCATCAACACTTCCTGCAGTTGTAAACCGCAGGAGTTCCATATTCTGATAATTTTCCAGGTTACGGGAATTCATTTCACTAAGTGGGTTTGATAGTTATAATAATTGATCAGAAGTAACCGAGCTTTTTGCGATCTTCCATTGCTGTATCCGAGCGTTTGTCGTCGGTACGGGTGCCACGTTCCGTAGTACGTGAAGCCGCAACTTCACGGATGATCTCTTCAACAGTTGAAGCTGGAGATATAACGGCTCCGGTGCATGTCATATCACCAACAGTACGATACCGCACATTCATAGTAACGGCTTTTTCATCTGGTTTTAAAGCAATGAAATCGGATGTGGCAAGTAGTACTCCTTCTCTTACTATACATTCACGGTCATGAGAAAAATAGATGGAAGGGATATCAAGTTTTTCCATAAGAATGTATTGCCACACATCCATTTCCGTCCAGTTGCTTAACGGGAAGATCCGGAAATGTTCGCCCATATTTTTTCGTCCATTCAGTAAATTCCATAATTCCGGCCGTTGATTTTTCGGATCCCACTGACCGAATTCATCACGGTGTGAGAAGAAACGTTCTTTAGCCCGGGCTTTTTCCTCATCGCGTCGTGCGCCGCCAAGGCATGCATCGAGTTTGAATTTTTCAATGGTATCGAGCAGTGAAACAGTTTGTAAAATGTTGCGGCTTGCATTAATTCCTTTTTCTTCTATTGCGCGGCCGGTATCAATACTTTCCTGCACCGATCCGATTATAAGCCGGGCTCCGAGTTCGCCAATCATTTTGTCGCGGAATACGATGGTTTCAGGAAAATTGTGACCGGTATCGATATGTACAAGAGGGAAAGGAATTTTAGCAGGGAAAAATGCTTTTCGTGCCAGATGCGTCATCACAATGGAATCTTTACCACCTGAGAACAACAGGGCAGGCCGTTCAAATTGTGCAGCAGTTTCACGAATGACAAAGATCGCTTCCGACTCAAGGATCCTGAGATGATTTAAATTGTATAATATCATTTTTTGTTAGAAATCGAATTCAAAATAAATGCAGTGATTTGTTCCACAGCATTTGTGATGGTTGTTTCAGATGTTGCAATGGTTAACTCGGGTTCAAGAGGTGCTTCAAACGGAGAACTGATGCCGGTAAAATCAGGAATTTCACCCTTGCGTGCTTTTTGATAAAGGCCTTTTACATCGCGTTCCTCACAGATCTCGAGGGGACAATCTACATAAACCTCTACGAATTCACCTGACTTGACTAACTTCCTGACCCTGTCACGATCTTCCCGGTAAGGAGAAATAAAGGCAGTTAGTACGACAACTCCTGCATCCACAAACAATTTCGCCACTTCTCCGATCCTTCGTATATTTTCCTTGCGGCCCTCTTTTGAGAAATCCACATTGTTATTCAGTCCAAACCGGATGTTATCTCCATCCAAAACATAGGTACGAATCCCCTTTTTAAAAAGCTGCTGTTCCACTCCGTTGGCAAGGGTACTTTTACCCGAACCCGAAAGACCTGTGAACCAAACAATACAGGATGCATGTTGATTCAGCCGTTGACGGTCGGATTTGCTGACCTGGTAATCCTGCGGAACAATATTAGTAGAATCGGGCATGAATGAGAACCTCAAAACAGGGAGGCAAAGGTAATGATTTTCAGGGCTGAAAACCAGTTTTTCAGGTGGTGAGGTATTATAGGAGAAATGCGGGCAGTTTTTTGTATGGTATTGATATTCAATACATCACTCAAGAAAAATTTGCGTAACACAAAAACTTACCGGAACAGATCATACCTATATTGCCATCAGGGGTCGGATGGATTGGATTTACGATTTTTAAAACCCGGAGCTGCAGGTAAAAGGTGGGTGTGAAGAAAGTTATAAAATTAAATACCTACAGGATGCCAGGTAGTTTTAATTTCCTGCACATCCATAATCATATAGGGACTTTGAGCATCGGGTGATTTCCAGTCCGGAAAATTATAATGAATGATTCTTTTCACATTGAGGGCACCGTTAGATTGCACTAAAGTTAATTCATCCGCATCATCACCGCAATAAATAGTCGCATTCACATCCATATGACTGGAAAAAGGTCCTGCAAGTTCTTTACGGAAACCTGTTATCAGGTTCACAACACCTCCGGGAAGATCGGAAGCATGCAACACCTCTGCCAGTTCAATGGCAGTGAGCGGGAATTTTTCATCCGCAAGAATAATAATTGAGTTTCCACCGGTAATAACGGGACAAAGGAGAGAAATCAACCCCGATAAACCAGCCTGTTGGGGTGCAATAGCGCTAACTACTCCCGTTGGTTCCGGAAACGAAAAATTAAAATGAGATGATTCAACCGGGTTAACGGTACTGAATACCTGCTGATATTTGTCGGACCACCCCGCATAATGAACTAACCTGTCGATGGAAATTTCCATTTCCTGTTCCGCTTCACGCGAAGTCAGTCCTTGTTTAATTAAAGTATCAATAAACTGTGCGCTTCGCCCCTCAAGTGTTTCAGCAATGCGATACAAGATTTGCCCTTTATTGTAAGCACTGCGTTTTGACCAGCTTTCCTGGGCTTTTCGGGCAGCGACAACGGCATCACGAAAATCTTTTTTAGAACCCCTGCAAATATTAGCAACCAGTTCACCGGTTTTATTCTCCAACTTATAAAAGCGTCCTGATTCAGATCGTGGAAATTTCCCATCGATATACAGCTTATAAGTTTTTTGCACACCAATGCGTTTCTTCTCACCGGCACTTTTTGAATGGTCGCTCAAAGTACCATTGCTGTTTCCGGGTTTTAACTTCGCCAGGGGTTTGATCTTTTCCATTGTTACTTTAAATAATATCGAAAAGGGTTACACTTTAACATGCGCCCAGTTCTCACCCGATTTAATACGGTAGAGTTGCATTTCAGAAATATTATAATGTTCAGCAATATCTTTCATGGATTCTTTGCGCGACTTGCTGAATATTTTCTTCTTAATATTTTTAACGGTGTTTGCAGTTAATTTATGACCTTTATAGATAGGCTTGTTCATTCTATCTTTACGGGCTTTCAATACCAGCGGGCTTGACTGCTGATGCTCTTCCATATCTTCTTTGGTTGCCCACTTCAGATTTTTTGCTCCGTTATGTGTTTTAGTGTGATTCTTATGAATTACAAATTTTTGTTTGGTACTTGTTTTCTTCAAAAATAATTCGGCAACCAATTTATGGATGTAATAAGTTTTGTTTTCACCGAATGGTTTCACGTTCAGAGTGGGATAACCACCTATGGAAGTGCCGTTCAGTAATTTTCCTTCCGGAATTTTATTGGTAAAACTGGCAATGCGTCCCTGGTTAGAGATAGCATAACGGTACCGAAGCGCCCCTTTAGGCATTTTCAGTTCTTTCCATTCTTCATTTTTAACGCTCTTTATCATGTGATTTAGGTTTAATAATGTTGTTACTGGGTCAGGAGTTAGTGGTAATAAGGGATAAAGCTATAAAAAATTTTATTCACACCAAATTTTAAAGAAATCCTCAGGTGTTACCATTTCACATAGGGGTACAGTCCGTGCAACCCACCTTCTCTTCCCATACCACTTTCCTTATATCCTCCGAAAGGAGAAGCCGGGTCAAATTTGTTATAGGTATTTGCCCATACCACACCTGCCTTTAACTTTGAGGAAACCTTGAATACTTTAGATCCTTTGTCACTCCAAATTCCTCCTGATAATCCAAACGGGGTGTTATTGGCTTTTTCGATAACTTCTTCAACGGTGCGAAAGGTTTGAATGGCCAGCACAGGCCCAAAAATTTCCTCCTGTACAATACGGCTCGATTGTGCCACATCGGTAAACAGCGTAGGGCGGAACCAGAAACCTTTTGATGGGACAGGGCATTCCGGCTGATACATATTCCCGCCTTCATTAACACCTGCTTTCACCAGCATTTTAATTTTGCCTAGTTGTTCTTTTGAATTAATGGCACCAATATCGGTGTTTTTATCGAGTGGATCTCCAATAATAAGTGTCTCGAGCCGGTCTTTTAATTTCCGGATAACGGCAGCGGATATACCTTCCTGGATGAAAAGCCGGGAGCCCGCGCAACAAACATGTCCCTGGTTAAAAAAGATGCCATTCACAATTCCTTCCACGGCCTGGTCAATGGCGGCATCTTCAAAAATAATATTCGCGGCCTTGCCACCCAATTCCAGTGTATATTTTTTTGAAGTGCCTGCAAGGGCTTTCTGAATGATTTTACCTACATCGGTTGATCCGGTAAAAGCCACTTTATCAATTCCCGGGTGACCCACTAATGCTGCACCGGTAGCTCCTGCGCCGGTAATAATATTCACTACACCCGGAGGTAACCCGGCATCCCGTATGATTTCTGCCAGTTTAAGTGCAGTAAGGGAAGTGGTTTCAGCCGGTTTTAATACTACGGTATTGCCTGCTGCAAGGGCCGGAGCAATTTTCCAGGCTGCCATGAGCAACGGAAAGTTCCAGGGAATTATTTGTCCGGCTACTCCAAGTGCTTTGGGTTTCCTTCCCGGGAAGGCATAGTCCAGTTTGTCGGCCCATCCTGCGTAATAAAAGAAATGAGCAGCTGCAAGCGGTATATCAATGTCACGCGACTCTCTAATAGGCTTTCCCCCATCCAATGATTCAATCACTGCAAGTTCGCGGGCACGTTCCTGTATGATACGGGCAATCCTGTAAATATATTTGCCTCGTTCCGCTCCGGGCATCTTCGACCAGGTCTTATCATAGGCAACACGGGCAGCACTAACGGCTTTGTCTACATCTTCCTGACCTGCTTCGGCAATTCTTGAAATTGAGGTTTCCCTGGCAGGATTTATGGTCTCAAAATACTTCCCTTTAACAGGAGGAGTGAATTTGCCATTAATAAAAAGTTCATATTGTGGTTCAATCCGTACATGATCGGTTCCTTCCGGCGACGGGTCATATTGCCATTTTGTAGAAAAATTAAGGGGCGCATTTTTGCCTGCTTTTTTCATGTATGCTCAGGGTATAGGACCCCAAATATATTCATTAAATCAATAACAGGTTTTAATTTCGAAGTTGTTCATGACCGCTCAATATAGAAATATAGTTATTCATTCCGGGTTCTAATTTCACTATGCCTGATATTCGGTAGTTCGAACTTTTTTTGGGAGAATTTGGAGGAGTTAAATACGCAAATGGTTGATTTTGACCGTAATTATCCTCAGATCTGGCAGAATGGCCAGATGAGCTATCTGAATCAGGGGACTGGGGGGACGGAGTCTGTGTTATTTCAGTACACGTCAATCGAAACAAATGTTATAACTTTAACACAACAAGCTGAAACGCTTAAGGGACTGATGGTTGAACTGACCACGGCTATTGACAGTGGTTATACAACCTCAACAATTATTGATGATTTCTATGTTATTACGGACGCAATGAATGAATTAACTGAGGCAAATGATAGTTTGATTAATACGGTGACTGATAATCGTATTGATCAGGTAGATGATATTGACGATGACAATTCAACCATTTTTGCAACAGAAACTATTGCATCCAATGAGCAATTGATAAATGAAATTTATTTTTCAACCATTTCTCGCGATATATATGAGTTTACATCTCAGCAAATTTCTGTTTTACTTTCAATAGCTGTCCAATGCCCCATGTCAGGTGGTAACTCAGTTATGAATGCAAGGGCATTATATGCATTAGTTGATCCCGACAAGCATTACAATGACAGGGATTTATGTATGCTCGATGGTATTTTACTGCGACAAACCGCATCAACTACAAACAAACGAAAATGTATAGTCTTTCCAAATCCTGCCAATAATTACGCTACGCTTTCCTATCAATTGGAAAACGATTCGCCCGGGGTTTTGGAAATATTTAACCATGTTGGCCAGAAGCTATCACGATATAATCTGAATGCTAATGAAACTAACTTCATTTTTTCAATTGTAGATATAACTCCCGGTGTTTATTATTTAAGAATTCAACAAGATAATAATGTTATAGATAATTTGAAATTTGTAATTATCCGATGAACTTTAAACAGCTCATATTAGGATTAATTTCTTTGGCTATGCCATTAGTACTTAATGCGCAAAATCAGGGGTTAAACAACCTATGGTATCTGGGCTATTCGAGCTGGGCTGGATCGCCATATGGTGGTATTGAAATTGATTTTATCAGTGGCACTCCTGTTATCAATTATTTCAGTCGTCCAATGGATTTGAATCGAACTCATTCCAATATTTCCGATGCATCAGGAAATATGCTGTTTTATACCAACGGCTATTATATTGCTGATGCAACTAACGATACGATGCAGAATGGTACTGGTATAGGACCTACAAATTTTATAAATGTATGGCCAGAAGGTTTAGTAATACCTCAGGCGTGTTTAATAATTCCTAAACCGGGCAGTTCTAATCTTTTTTATTTGTTTCATAACACATTGGACAACCCTCCAGCTTATAATAAATCGCATTACCTTTACTTGAGTGTTATTGATATGAATGGGAATGGGGGGTTGGGTTCGGTAATATTGAAAAATCAAATACTTATTCAGGATACACTTAATCCTGGTAAGATTACGGCAGTGAAACACGCAAATGGACGCGATTGGTGGGTTACCTGCCAGCGAATCA
>JALYQW010000038.1 GCA_030855635.1 Bacteroidota bacterium
GATGATCAGGCTGAATGCATTTTTAAGGCTGTTTTCTATGGGATATTATTATGTGCATGTATCTGTTGTTTGTTTTTTATCCTATGTGGGAATTGTTGCAATTATAAAAGTATTCAGCAGGGAATACTGGAGTTTATCAAAGGAATTTTTTTTTACATTCCTCTTGCTTCCTTCGGTGCTGTTCTGGGGTTCGGGCCTATTAAAGGATGCACTGGTATTTTTTACATTCGGAATGGTGGTATTCAATTTTGACCGCCTTATTCACGCTCCCAGACCTGGCGCGTTACACCTGGTGTATTTTATATTTTCATTTTTTTTGCTGATGATGACAAAATTCCAGGTTTTTCTCATCAGTGTGCCGCTACTTGCGGCGTGGGTATTAACCTTAAGGTTAAAATTCAATCCATTATTAACTTTTTCAATTGTAAGTGGTGTTTTCCTCGTTATCATGATCCTACTTTCACATATGGTGCCTGAATTGGATGTTATAAACCTGCTGGTTCAAAAACAGCGTGCATTTTTTGAACTGGCAGATGTGGCCGGAGCTGGCTCATTGATTTCGATTCCGGTACTGGAGAACACCCTCCCTAGCTTAGCAATTAATGCTCCGGTTGGATTTTTGACCAGTTTAACACGCCCATTCATCAGCGATTACGGAGCAGTCCTTAACACCTTATCTGCCATCGAGAACACATTTATTTTATTGATGGGGTTATATTGTTTGTTTAATTTCAGGATAGAAAACGTTCGCGGTAAAATTCTTCCTGTATTTTGCCTTTTTTATATACTTTATTCCTTTACATTAATCGGCATGATTACTCCTGTTCTTGGCGCGATAGTTCGCTACAAAGCACAGGCCCTGCCCTTCATGGTTATATTATTTATTATTATTGCCCATCCTGCCATGAAAAAAATAGTTAATAAATTCATACCAAAATCAATAATTTAAATGGAGTATTTATTGCCTGCCGTATATACCATCATCTTCATTTTGATTATATGGAAATGGAAATGGTTCCATGATGATCAGGTAAAAAATTATGTTTTTTTTTTACTTTTTGTACTGAAGGTAAGCGCAGGAATATTCGCAAGCGCACTTTATATGCATTTATACGGTGGAGGTGATACGCACCTGCACTTCCAGGATTCACAGGTAATCACTCGTAGTTTCTTTGAAAACAAACAGGATTTCTTTGCCATTCTTACTGCTACCATGGATGACCAGGAATTTGTTGAAAAACATGGAATCATGCTAGGCTGGAATAATAATGATGTGATTTATAATGACAACCGTACCGTGATTCGGTTGAACGGAATCATTGGGTTATTCAGTTTCGGAGTTTACAATGTACACGTTGTTTTTTTTGCTTTTCTTGCCATGATCGGTTTAACCGGATTATACAAAGCCACACGTTTGCTGACGGATCAGCACCCCTACTTACTTCTGGGGGTGATATTTTTAGCACCTGGAATCATATTCTGGTGCTCCATGGCAAGCAAAGAAAGTCTGCTTGTGTTCACCATGGGCATGTTCCTGTATCACTGCATACGATTGCTCACTATCAGCCAATCAGCATCCAATATGATAGGAATGTTTCTGGCAGGTTTTCTTTTTATTCACATCAAAGCTTATTTCCTGATTTTAATAACCCCCTGCCTGCTTGCCTTTACGTGGGTTCATGTGACCAATCAGAAATTTTCAATGCTTAAATATGGATTCATATACATAGTATGTGCCGTTCTGTTTTTTAATGCGAAACACTTATTCGATGGCTTTGATCCGGTGGATGTGCTGGTGATGAAACGAATGAACTTCGAGGCCTTTGCCAGTGCTTCACCTGTAAACTTCAGAAGTTATATTCAGCTTCCTGAATTTTCTTCAGCATGGGGTGATATTGTTACTGTTGCTCCCATTGCAGCATTTTCAGTTTTGACCCGACCTTACATTTGGGAATCAACCAGCCCCCTGATGATTCTTGCAGCATTAGAAAACATACTTTTATTCCTGGTCATCATGACTGGATTTCGTTTTTTAAAATGGGACCGGCTGGCAAAAAACAAAAATCTGTTGTTGTTTTGCCTAAGCTTTGTCATTTCGATTTATATTTTGATTGGCCTTACCTCACCGGTGATGGGTGCAATTGTTCGCTATAAAGCAGCTGCTCTTCCTTTTCTTTTAATTATCCCTTTACTCATTACTAATAGTTACCGGAATAAAACATTTTAATATTTACTACATAATCTGCATCATTATTAATTTACTTGTATGAATTTATTCCGGAAGAAAAGTATTAACCATATTTTAGAGCAGCTAAACGATGGTCACCCTGACAGTCATGGCAAATTAAAGAAACACCTGGGAGTACGTGATCTTACCGCATTTGGGATCGCAGCTATCATTGGTGCAGGAATTTTCAGCACAATTGGCAAAGCAAGTGCCGATGGCGGACCTGCAGTGGTTTTGCTATTTATTTTTACAGCAATTGCGTGCGGTTTTGCTGCATTCTGCTATGCCGAATTCGCAAGCATGGTTCCTGTCTCCGGTTCAGCATACACCTATTCCTATGTGGCCTTTGGAGAATTCTTTGCATGGATCATAGGCTGGGCTCTTATCATGGAATATGCCATCGGCAATATTGTTGTGGCTATATCGTGGTCTGGTTACCTGACCTCATTATTAACTCACTTCCATATTCCCGCGCTGGGAATTCCGGATGGAATTCATTTGCCTCCGTGGACGGGTATTGATTATTTTTCAGCCAGGCGGGCTTTTAGCGCAACACTGGAGCCGGGTTTTGATCCGGGGATTTTAACTACCGAAGCTTATCTTGCATGGATAACCGCACCTGTAGTAGCCGGTGTAAAAATCATTATGGATCTGCCCGCATTATTCATCAATATTATAATTACCATGCTGGTATACCGTGGCATGAGAGAATCCAGGAATGCTTCAAACATTATGGTTGCCATAAAAATTGTTGTAGTGATTATGGTTATCTCATTGGGATTTTCATATGTCGACAGCAATAACTGGTCACCGTTTATGCCTGAAGGGTTAGGTGGTGTTCTTGCAGGAGTATCTGCTGTATTTTTTGCCTATATCGGGTTTGATGCAATCTCTACCACTGCAGAAGAATGCCATAACCCCCAACGCGATTTGCCAAGAGGAATGATGTATTCCATTATTATTTGTACGGTGCTGTATATACTCATAGCACTTGTACTCACCGGTATGGTAAACTATACGGAACTTGCCGTTGATGATCCGCTTGCTTTTGTTTTCAGCAGACTGGGGCTGGATTGGATAAGCGGAATTATCGCGATAAGCGCAGTGGTGGCCATGGCAAGTGTCATGTTGGTTTTTCAGCTGGGGCAACCGCGCATATGGATGAGCATGAGCCGTGACGGACTGCTTCCAAAAGCGTTTTCAAAAGTGCATCCTACCTTCGGAACTCCCGGCTTCGCAACCATTATTACCGGTTTACTTGTTGGCATACCCATCTTTTTTATTGATATGGATACGGTGGTAGATCTTTGTTCCATAGGAACCTTATTCGCATTTATTTTAGTATGCGGAGGCGTTTTAATGCTGCAGAACAAAACTGGGATCCACCGTAAATTCAGGGTGCCTTACATCAATGGTCAATGGATCACTCCTTTAGTTTTTGTATTAGTGTGTGTGTTTGCATTTGCTTACCAGAAAGCATGGATGCAGGAAAATGTCAACCCATTTCACAGGGTACATGCTGTTCCAATGTTTATATTTTTTGTTGTCTTCGCGATTATGTCGTTTTTCAGTTTTACTCGGAAACTTTCGGTAATTCCGGTATGGGGAATTATTACCTGTCTGTATTTAATGGCCCAAATCCATTTAAAAAACTGGATAGGTTTTACTATCTGGCTGCTTGCAGGACTCGTTATTTATTTTACGTTCAGTTACAAAAACAGTAAGTTAAATTTAAAAAGTATTAAATAAGAAAAAATGTCAACGGTATTAATAACAGGCGCCACCTCTGGTTTCGGCAGAGCCATTGCCATGAAATTTGCGGAACATGGTTGGAACATTATAGCAACGGGAAGAAGAAAGGAACGGCTAGAAACCCTGGAGCAGGAAATAGCAAATACATTTGAAACAAAAGTGTTTTCACTTGCATTCGATGTGACTGATAAAACTGAAGTGAATAACGCATTAAGTTCGTTGCCGCATGACTGGAAAAATATTGATGTATTAATAAATAATGCAGGATTGGCTTCAGGGCTTTCGCCGATACAGGATGGAGAATTATCGGACTGGGATATAATGATTGATACTAATTTAAAGGGATTGTTGTATGTGTCTAAAGAAATTATGCCCGGCATGGTGGAACGAAAGAAAGGACACATTGTAAATATAGGCTCCATTGCCGGAAAGGAAGCCTATGCTAAAGGGAATGTGTATTGTGCTACCAAGCATGCCGTGGATGCAATTTCCAAATCAATGCGGATTGATATGCTGCCCCACGGAATTAAAGTAACCGCAGTAAATCCGGGTGCTGCTGAAACGGAGTTTTCACTCGTTCGATTTAAAGGTGACCGGAATAAGGCGAACCAGGTTTACCAGGGTTATGAACCGTTACAGCCGATCGACATTGCAGAAGTGGTTTATTTTGCAGTCAGCCGGCCTGCCCATGTAGTACTTAACGATATTGTTATTACCCCGTTGGCACAGGCTAATACAGCTAATTTTATTAAAAATATACCTGCAGAGAAATAAGTCTATAAAACTATATTACTAATTTATGTTTCAAATTAATTTATACCTGACATCATTGCGTGTTCTTGCCGGTTTTGTTATTCTATATTTTACAGGTTGCGGTTCACCGGCACAGGAAGCCGACAGTATATATTATAACGGTACAGTATACACGGTTGATTCAGCTTTCACTATCCATACCGCCATGGCAATTAAAGATGGAAAAGTTATTGCCACAGGTACCGATGCTGAAATTAAGGAATACCGGTCTGACAACAAGACTGATTTACAAGGGAAAATAGTATACCCCGGGTTTCAGGATGCACATTGTCATTTTTACGGTTATGGGAATGATTTGAAAAAAATCTGGCTCACAGGCACCACTTCTTTTGAAGCAATACTTGATACATTAAAAGTAAATAAATCACAGCAAACCGGTGGATGGATTATTGGAAGAGGCTGGGATCAGAATGACTGGTCTTTAAAAGCTTACCCTGATAAAAAAGAACTCGACAGCCTTTTTCCCTCCATACCTGTATTTTTATTGCGGATCGACGGGCATGCAGCTATTGTGAATCAAATGGCGCTTGACAAGGCAGGAATTACCGCTGAAACGGAAGTGCAGGGCGGACTGGTAGAAAAAAAGAATGGTAAACTTACCGGTTTACTAATTGATAGTGCAGTTGATTTGGTATATGGTGTGATCCCTGTATCTTCAGTCGAAGAAAACATTTTTTCACTGTTAAGTGCACAGGCCGATTGCTTTAAAGTTGGCTTAACATCGGTAACAGATGCAGGCGTAGAAAACACGGGGTTAAAAACACCGCTGATTTCTCTGATAGATTCGCTGCAGAAAATTGGTCAACTTCAGATGCGAATCAATGTAATGGCGGCATTTGAAGAGTACGATCATTATAAAACCAATGGCAAGTTCCGCACAGACGCATTAAGTGTTCACAGCTTTAAGGTTTATGCCGATGGAGCCATGGGTTCACGGGGTGCTTGTATGTTAGAGCCGTACAAGGATCAACCCGGGCACTATGGTTTTCTCATTTTCGCTCCTGCAAAACTCGACAGTATCGCGAAACAAATTGCTTTAATAGGGTTTCAGATGAATTCACATTGCATAGGTGATTCTTCACACCGCCTGATGCTGCAGATTTATGAAAAGCACACATCGGCTTTGCCCGATCACCGGTGGAGAATTGAACATGCACAGGTGATTCACCCTGAAGATTTAATTTATTACAAACGCAATCACATTATTCCCAGCATGCAGCCTGTTCATGCCACTTCCGACATGTACTGGGCACAGGATCGCATCGGTTCTGAAAGAATAAAAGGCGCGTATGCTCTCAAATTACTTATGAATCAAAATAATATTATAGCCGCAGGTAGTGATTTTCCTGTTGAACATATTAACCCGTTGTATGGATTTTATGCCGCTGTTGCGAGAAAAGATCAGCATGGATTTCCCGAAGGTGGCTTTATGAAAGAAAATGCCCTCTCGCGTGAAGAAGCATTAAAAGCAATGACAATATGGGCTGCTTATGCGGCTTTCGCCGAAAAAGAAACCGGTAGTCTGGAAAAAGGTAAAAAGGCAGATTTTGTTATCCTCGAAGAAGATCTTATGAAAGTAGATGAAGAAAAATTATGGCAACTTCAAGTTTATTCCACTTTCATCAATGGCAAACGGGTTTTTCAACGGGGAGAATAAACATTCATAATGAAATCATCTGTCACGAAATCCTCCTTTTGAGTGTTCCAGAAATAAATTTTAATTTCATCATCAGCTGACACTGTGTCAGGAATAATTCCTGATAAAAATACTCTTGACCATTTTCCAGGCTCTCCGTAATCGAAGGCATCTCCTGCAATCCAGTATTTTGACGCACCATTATTATCAACACTCAATACCAACTTAACACCTTCCATACTTTTTTCAGAATAGATAACTGCACTCAGCTCAACAACGGAGCCTTTTTCTATTCCCACTTCAGTGATTTTTTTCTTATAACCGGGGCCATATTCCTGATCAGGTGCAATGTGAGCTGCATAGTTACCCTCATACTTCACTACAGAATCACGGAAAGCCATTTCGCCCGACCATTCCTCTTTTTCAAATCCATATTGTGTGCTATAAATTGGCAGCCTGTTGAGTGCCGAATCACTCTTTTCCCTGCTGTAAAACCGCAATCCTGAATTGAGCATGGAATCACGCAACAATATCCAGGGATATTTTGACCTGATGACTAAATCAAATTGGGGATCATCATAAACGTTGGAGAATGCGTGAAGGAAATAAGGTGTTTTACTCGCTTCCACAATCCTCCTAAATTCTTTGCGCTCCTCAACACTCATCACACTGGTCAGTTTAAAATCTGCATCGTGATCTGCTTTCTCAAGATAATAGTTGATGTAATACGGGCTGAAAACACTGATTGTTTTAGTAATGCTGTCACCAACAAATTTCGCATCCAGCTCTTTCACCCTGTAAGCAATGCCCCGGAATTCAGTAAAATGAGACGATTTATAATATTTCTTTTCATAAACTGTACTATAAAAGCCACCTAAAAGCACAACAATTACTAAAAAGCGCACGGTAAAACTACTTGCTGACGGATGGATGAATGAAAAAAGCAGCAATAACAAATATGGAAAAGAAAATAACAATACACTGAACTGGAAAACGGGATTCTTCCAAATAGAATAATAATAGGCAATAGCAAAGGGTATTGCAAAAAATAGTATGGCAAGTAAATGGAACCGGTGTAATTTAACTTCCTTTCTGTAAAGCAGAATGGTACCTGAAACAATAATAAAATAAAGCAATTTTAGCCGGGAGGAATCATTGAAACAATAATCAAGATATTTTCCCAGTGCATCATCACCGGGAGGTCCTAACCATCCGTCAGCACCTCCTACACCACCTTTGGATAGCTGGTGAAAAAACAGATCAACATGTGGCAGGTATAATAACACTATGGCAACTCCGGCAACCAGGTACGGAACAATTGTAGTTTTTCTCAGGAAAAAAAGTCCGGTAAAACATAACAATCCTGCAAAAATAAAACTGAAATAATGAATGTACATACAGGCGCTTACCGTGAGTGCAAATCCTAAAAAATACTCCCAGCGGAGTGAAACAGCTTTACTATTTTCATTTTTAAAGAGTGCGCGTGTCCAGAAGAAGGTGGCCAAAAGACTGAAAAATAATCCGGGGCTGTAAGGTCGTGCTATCTGACTGTATAATACTGGGTATTCCAACACCGCAAGTGCAGCAGCAGCAAGTAACCCCGACGGAAGTCCAAACCATAATACCCCGATCCTGTAAATGAGATATACCGAACCAATGCCCATTAATGCGAAAGGAAGCCGCACAGCTATTTCAGAAAATCCGAACACCATGGTCCAGTAATACATAAACAATTGCACACCGGCGGGATGAAAATCGGGGTATACGCCATGTTCAATGACTCCTGAAAAAGAGTCAAATTGCAGCCTTGCCATGGCACTCAGCTCATCATTCGAAAGAGAAAAAGCTGTTAGTCCCCATAAACGCAAAACAGCTGCAACCATCAGTATCATCATAAATAAAGATGATACCCTGGCAGTGGAATTGTTTAAGCCGCTGTTCTCAATTTTCATTGGTTAAGCGTTGTCTGGTAACTTCAAAAAGAAGCATACCTGCTGCAACTGAAACATTGAGCGAAGCGGTTTTGCCCAGAATCGGAACTTTTATTAACACATCACATCTTTTAAGATACTCAGGTGAAATTCCATCCTCTTCTGATCCCATTATCAGACATAGCGGTTTATTCAAGTTCACTTTAAAACAATCATCCTTGGCCTTTTCAGTACAACCGGCTACCATAAAACCTGATTCCTGGAGATACTGAATTGTATTTTTGAGGTTGTATTCCCGACAAATTTTAATGCGGTTTAAAGCTCCTGCAGAAGCTTTCACGGCATCTCCATTCACCATGGCTCCTCCCTTTTCTGGAACGATAACCGCATCCACTCCCATACATTCCGCTGTCCTGCAAATGGCTCCAAAATTCCTGACATCCGTCACCCTGTCGAGCAGCATGAGTAACGGAAACTCCGATTTTTCAAAAAGCGATGGCACCAGTTGCTCTACTTTATGATAAGAAACGTAGCCAATAAAACAAACCACACCCTGGTGATTTTTTCGTGTAAGCCGGTTTAGCTTTTCTATAGGAACCAGCGAAAAAGGGATGTTGTGATCTGACAACAGCTTTCTAAGTTCCCTCGCAAGTGGGTTGTTAATATCACGTTGAATGAAAAGGCGCTCAACCTCACGGCCGGCATCAATTGCTTCCATGACCGGTCGTATTCCGAAGATCATGTGATCATCTTCCGTTTCGGCCTGCCGGTTATTTTTTTCGTACATCAGTAATTATCATTTACCACTCTCCCATCCCGCCAGGAATCAACTGCCCTGTACCATGGCAATTCATAATAGTTGCTTCGTCGTAACTGGTAATCATTGGGTGAAAAAGGATTGTTTATTTTATCAAAAGTAAAACTTAAAGGGCCATAATTGCTGATTTGACTGTAATTCCAGGTTTCAGTCAGGCTGTTACGGTAAATGCTTGAAGGCGGTCCGAAAATAATATAAATTAAACCCTTGTCTGATTTCCAACCTTCCAGGTAAGAAGTAAAAAAATTATTGGCATGCTGCACACGTGAATAATAACTTTTAATCAGTACCCGAGCACGCTCCCGGTTTCCAGCCATGGATAACCAATATTCGTCGACTGCTTGTTTTTTATCCTTACTCACCAAAATTTTATCAAACTCTTCGCGGGTTGTTAAAAACCGGATTGATTCAATCAAATTATCAGCAGATGTAAGTCGCGGAAAATCTTCCTCAAAACGAAACAACGTAAGACCTTCTTTAATTAAAGTATCATATTGAAAATGATAAATTCCTTCCTTGCCGAGATGTATTTCTTCACCGGCCTCCATATCGATCACATAGGTTTCATCGGCTCTGTAACTTAACGGTTTGTTGGCGACATCGGAAAAGGGTGGTTTTGACAAAGGGAAACCGGATTTAAAATAGCGTAGATATATTCTCGGTTGGGAGGAATTGCTGTTTAATAGTTTTACAGTTAAATCGGTATTGGTAATATTACTCAAATACGGTTTACCGGTAACTGCATCGAGAACCATAAATTCTTGCGCCGACTGGAATCCGGTACGATCAATTGGGTAAAAAGCGGCTACAGCCTGTTGACGGTTCAGGTCGGTGAGAATTAATTGTATGATGTAATCAGCACTATCAGGAGCATAAACATCAATGTGATTGTTGATCATCAAGGCCTCCGATGAGTCCTGCTCATAATCGAAATAAAAAGTTCCTGAATCAACAGGCACTTTTGATTCATAATTCCGCATGATGGTAAATGTTAGTGCCACTGAAGCCTTGAACAATCCATCTTCATTGGATTTCATAAACAACAATTCTCCGGGATTGATGCTAAAAAAAACCCGCGATGTGTCGGGTTGAATATTGCTAATACGATAACCGGGATAAATAAAGTTCAGCGTGGGCGTATACAAATAGGCCAGGTTCTGGTTGCTGAGTTTCCTGGAACCTTCGCAACCTAAAAGCAACACTAAACAAAAAATACTCAAATATCTGATCATAGCTCTTCACTGATCCCCGCACCTGGAGGAAACTTCTTTTATTTTGATGTTTGAACTGAATGGGTATGTTACTTCAGGAAACATTACTCTCAGGCAGGTTCAGATCATCATCATCACCGGATTCATTTATCAGTGCGGCAGGCATGCTCTTGGATGCATTGGCACCCAGTTTTCTAAGTTTTTCAACAGATCGTACCAGGTTTCCGCTTCCGGTAGATAATTTTTTTCGTGCATCTTCCCACACACGGTGTGACCGGTCGATGTGCTCGCCGATCCGGTCAAGATCAACCACAAAACCGGCAAACTTATCATAGAGTGCACCACTCTGCCGCGCAATTTCCAGCGCATTGGCATTCTGATACTCCAGTTTCCAGATGCTGGCTATGGTGCGCAATGTTGCAAGCAGTGTTGATGTACTTACAATAACTATATTGTTATCGAACGCATCATTAAACAATTCATTGTCATGCATCACTGCTGTATTGAAGGCAGGTTCAATAGGAATGAACAACAAAACAAAATCCAGCGTGTTGATTTCATAAAGTTGCTGATATTTTTTTTCACCCAGGCTCTTAATATGTCGTCGCAATGAAGTTATATGCTCTTTAAGGGCCAGTTCTTTTTCAACTTCAGTAGCTGCACTGCTGTAACGTTCATAGGCCAATAATGAAACCTTTGAGTCAATAATAATTGTTTTCTTTTCAGGAAGCCGGATCAACACATCAGGTTGTTGCCGCTTTCCCGCTTCGGAGGTCATACTAAACTGAACAAAATATTCACGGTCTTTCACCAGACCTGATCGTTCCAGAATGGTTTCAAGAATCATCTCGCCCCAGTTGCCCTGGGTTTTAACTTGTCCTTTAAGGGCCGTAGTCAGGTTGCGTGCCTCCTCACCAATACTTTTATTCAATTCCTGCAACAGCTTGAGCTGCTCTTTCAACGATTGATTTTCACGTATGCTCTCCTTGTGTGTTACGTTAACCGTATTCTCAAACTTTTCAATCTTTTCTTTCAGTGGATTTAATATGTCAATTAATTTATCGGAATGTTGTTGCTGGATCATCCGTGAATTATCGAATAAAATTTTATTGGCAATATTTTCGAATTGTTCCTTTATTTTTTTGTGCAAATCCTCCAGCTCCGCTTTTTGTTTTTCAAGTTTTTCCAGCAGCCCTTTGTTGTTGGTATCTTCCCTTGAAAGTTCAACACTCAAACTTGTTAATTGCTCCCGGGTTGACCTTAGTTCTTTTTTATGATCTTCCGTTTCATTTCTCAAATCCATTAACCGGTGTTCAGAAACAGTCTTTTCATTTTTTAATGCAACAAACTCTTCTAATGTAAAAGGAAGGGTTTTATTGAACCGGGATTTGGCCAGGAACCATCCGGCAACACCGCCGGTAAAAAGTCCCATAATCAGGAAAATAAATGATGAAAGTGAATCCATAATAGTATATCTGGCTTTGTCTTCAAAATTAGTGATTCCACATCGACTTCAGAAATAATTAACCAAACCGAAATGGATTTTCGCCGTGCGGAATTTAATCGGATTATTAAACTCTTTACCAAGGGCATAGCTGAATGAAAATATGCCCAGTTTGGTTTCGAAATTAATTCCGGCTCCAAAACCGGATGGGTTATCATTCAGATACTCCGATTGTGTGTACCTTTCATACCAGGCGACATTATAAAAAAGAAAGAGGTTGGAGTTTTGTTCCAGTAAATACCGGAATTCGATTTTTCCAATACCAAACAATGATGCAGTAAGCGATTCTTCATCAAAACCTCGCAGTGTTTTAAGGCCGCCGAACCGGAAAAGTTCATTGTTAAATGTATTTTCTCCACTCAAACCTCCTCCTGAAACACCTAGATTGATAACATTTCTGCTGAAAAGGGGAATGTAATAATCAAAAGTAAATTCTCCGCTGTATTGAACGGATTTCAGGTCCAGACTGTCGTATAACTCAGGGTTAAGCTGGCCGTTTCTAGTAATTTTCTTATTTCCCGCCATAGCGGTCAAATCAAGGTTATACCCTTTACGGGGATTAAGGCGGTAATCGAGCTTCATTGATTTAAATCCCAACCCGTATGAGGTAACCTTTATGTCAGCAAACGGAGGCAAAACCGTGGTGTTTTCATACACTTTAGTTGAAAGAAGAGTTGACTTTTTATCATTGATAAAAACTTTCAAATAATTTCCTCCCTTCAGCAAAAACTGCAACCCAGCCCCCAGCACCACTTCAAGATACGTGGTGTCTTTCTTGTAAATACCCAGGTTAAGATCGATTCCGAATGGTGAGGAAAAAATAAACGGATAATTTACTTTCACTTTCAGATCCTGTGTTTTCGGCTGAGGTTGTTTCCAGTTCAGATCCAGCAATTCACCCTGGCCGAAACTGCTTAACAAACGTATCCGGAGATCCCCCGTAACCAGCACCTTGCCGGTTTCTTTGTTATCGGGTAAAATTCCAATGATTCCATCCACCTGGCTGGCTTTTTTATCATCCAGGTACAGAATGACCCTTGCATTTTTTTCCGTAAAGGCTACGTTAAACGGCCTGACTTCTGCAACCATAGGAAGTTCCTTGATCCTGCTTGAAATTTTACGGATGATGCTTTCATTGTAAGTATCTCCCGGCTTCAGCGATAAATAGCTGTACAAATAAGTCTCCGACAATTTTGAATTTCCTTTGATCAATATACTATCAATGGTTATTTCCAGATCTTGTTCCAGGAAGAGCTCAGCAGTAACTATGGTGCCATCAAAAACAAAATTCCGGTAATTGAGACTCGCAAAAGGATGTCCATGATTTTCGCTATAGGTCAGAATTTTTTTGTTGAGTTTGGAAATCGCTTCCGGTCGTAATGGCTTTTCATCATATAGCTTTTCGCGAAAGCCTGCTTCAGTGAGCATTCCTTCATCAAGATTTCCGTTTTTTAGTTTTCTCCATTGGAACTTTTCACCACTGAATAAAAAGACCCTTAACGTATCCTTATTCCCCTGGATGCTATCAAGGGATGCTGCCAGGTAGCCTTTGTCAAATAGGCTTGCCATCATCTTATTCAGATTTCTTATGGCTGTTGCTGAATCTGATTGCAATGAAGAAGGAAATTCCGACTTAACAGATTTAACTGTAATTGTATCACTATGTTTGATCACAAGGCGCGTCTGAGCTGTGAGTTCCCAATATCCCGTAAGGGAAATTAAAAACAAAACAATTGACAGTTTCAAACTTTTTCTCATTATTTAATCATTCAGTTTCCAGTCAATACCTGTTTGCCCGTTTTTGGCAAGAAGTTCATTTACTTTTGAGAAGTGGCGGCTACCATAAAATCCCTGGTACGCTGAAAATGGTGATGGATGCGCAGCTTTTAAAATGTAATGCTTTCCGGCATCGATCAGCTTTTCCTTAGCCTGTGCGTATCGACCCCACAGCAGAAAGATTAGGCCTGACTTTTTCTCTGATAACAAACGAATAACCGTATCGGTGAATTGCTCCCACCCCCGGTTTTGATGCGAGCCCGGTTCACTGTGTCTTACCGTGAGCACAGCGTTTAGCAGCAACACCCCCTGCCCGGCCCATTTCTCCAGGTTCCCTGAAAAAGGAATACCGGTTCCCAGGTCGTTGTTCAATTCTTTAAAGATATTTTTAAGCGATGGAGGCATTTTTACACCTTTATCGACAGAGAAACTGAGGCCATGAGCCTGACCTGCTCCATGGTAAGGATCCTGCCCCAGGAGCACAACTTTTACTTTATCGAACGGGGTTTTCTCAAAAGCATTGAAAATAAGATGTTCCGGCGGATAAATTAGTTTACCAGAACGGTTTTCCTGATCCAGGAACAACTGCAACTGTAAGTAATAGTCGCATTTCATCTCGGAATCAAGCAAATTTCTCCAACCTTTGTCCATTTTTAGGCGTATATTTGTTCTCGCAAGATGATTCTTCAGCATGCAAAAGTGGAAATTTAAGTGGTAACCACCCCCTTAATGAAGAGAATTGCAGAAAAAGTAATTTTCCCATGAAATAAGCAGTTAGATAAGTTGTTAGTAACTAGTGCTACTTATCAACATTATCACTATATTTGAACTGAGTTACGTTACTTTGCAATTATCTAATCTTTAAAGCGTTAAAATCCCTAAAAGCAAACGTATAATATGAAAAAAATATCCGCCATTCTCCTGGTAGTATTCGCAATCGGTTTCATCAGCTCTTGTAAACCAAGGGAGAAATGCCCTGCTTACGGAAAACACCTGCCAAAGAAACATCAGCCTTCCGCTAATTCTTGATTTTATTTAACCCACAATATAATCCGCTTCCTTAAAGGAGCGGATTTTCTTATTTATAATCAAATAGTTGCAATTTAAATGCATTTGCCATGAAGGGATTCCACTATGCCATCAATGGGTTAAAAACCGCATTTGTTTCGGAATTAAATTTAAAAACGCATACAATTGCCACTTTTTTAGTAGTGATGGCGGGCTGGTATTTTGAGATCACACGCATGGAATGGATAGTGGTGGTGATGGCTATTGGGATGGTGATTTCCATTGAATTGATCAACACCGCGATTGAATACTTTGTTGATTTTATATCTCCTGAAATACATCCTGCTGCAGGAAAAATTAAAGATATATCTGCCGGCGCAGTACTTGTAGCAGCGATTGCAGCATGCATCACCGGCCTAATTATCTTTCTCCCAAAAATTTTTGACCTGTTGAACTAAAATCAATATAAGGTTTTATCGGGATTCACTTTCCACTTCTCAAATGCCTCCAGGGCTTCCGGCAACGGTACGTAATTCATAGGGATGGATCGTTCGCCGTAAGGCAAAACAATTTCATCATAGATGAAAGCGTCATCAAAGCCCGCTCCTGCAGCATCCTGACGCGTACTGGCAAAAAAAACTACATCCGGCCGTGCCCAGTAAATAGCACCCAGGCACATCGGACAGGGCTCGCAGGAGGAGTATATTTCACATCCGGTTAACTGGAAACTGCCGAGGTTATTACAGGCTTCCCTAATAGCAACTATCTCAGCATGAGCAGTAGGATCATTAGAAGACAGCACCCGGTTGAATCCCTTTCCTATGATCTTACCATCCTTAACCACTAATGCCCCAAAGGGACCTCCATGCCCATGAGCCGAGCCCATAAAAGACAAATCGATTGCGGTTTTAAGAAAATTGTTTCTTTCCGTGGAAACCATCCTGCATGTTTATTTGAAAAAATTAAATATCACCCGTTGCTCAATATCAGGGTGTAAACTGACCGCAACCGGGCAGGTCAGCGCAGCCTTTTCAATGATGTTTTTAATTTTTGCTTCATAGATAACCTGGGGGAAATCCAGTATCACTTCAATTGCTGAAACCCGGCGCGGGTTGGCTGCCATAAACTTAGTGATACTCACCTTTGTTCCATCAATATTAAAGCCGTGATTTTTGGCTGATATACCAATGAGAGTGATCATGCAACTTCCCAATGAAGCCGCCAGCAAATCCGTAGGCGAAAAAGCTTCGCCTCTCCCATGATTATCAAGAGGTGCATCGGTAATTATTACGGTTCCCGATTGTTCATGCGTGGCTTCTGTGCGGAGGCTGCCTGAGTAGAGAGTGGTGACTGTTGCCATGCTTCAAAAATAGCAATAAAAACACCCTTATTCCGTTTAATAATTACTTATCTTTGTTAAGTAAAATCAAACTATGAAGCGCCTTTTACCATTGTTTTTTGTTTTTTTAACAACTGTCGTTTTCGGGCAGACAAACCCTTTTGAATACGAGGAAGAAAAGCCTCCGTTAATGAAAAATGAATTCACTTTTGGATTAAACCTGCATACCAGCGGATGGGGTGTTAATGTAAGAAGAAGCAAAAATATTACCGGTTATAAAAAACGTGTATTTGAGGCGGAACTGGTTAATATGAAACACCCAAAGGAAATTCGCTCGGTGAATCCTTATTTTGATAATGCCAAATCATTTTTTTACGGAAAAATGAACACCATGACCGTGCTGCGTGCTGCCGTTGGAAAACAGAACGTACTGTTCAGTAAAGCCGAGAAAGGTGGTGTTGAAGTGAGGTTGCATTATACCGGCGGACTTTCACTGGGCATATTGAAACCTGTATATCTCAATATTCTTTATCCAACAGGCATTGATCGTGAGTATGAGGTGGTGGTTGAAAAATATGATCCTCAGTCGCATTATGTCGATAATATTTACGGAAGAGCTCCATTTACCCAGGGTTTAGGTGAAATAAAACCTTATCCGGGGGCTTATGGTAAACTGGGACTGACCTTTGAATACGGAACGCATTCTGAAGATATCAAAAGTATTGAAACAGGTATCACCATTGATGCCTATGCGAAAGAGGTACCTATCATGGCTTTAACAGAAAATAAGCAGTTTTTCATCAACTTTTACATTAACCTTCTTTACGGAAGAAAGTGGTAATTTTGCTCACTGAATTCCTGAAGTATGCCTGAAACTCCTATTACCGGTGAAACAAAAGTCCGGAAGCCTGACTGGCTGAGGGTGAAACTTCCAATTGGTGAAGAATATCGAAAAGTCAGGACTCTGGTTTCCGAAAATAAACTCCACACCATCTGCGAAAGCGGAAATTGCCCAAATATGGGAGAATGCTGGGGAGCAGGAACAGCCACTTTTATGATTTTAGGTAATGTGTGCACCCGCTCTTGCGGATTTTGTGCCGTTGCCACGGGACGTCCTTCTGCAGTTGATTTAAATGAACCTGCCAGGGTGGCTAAATCGGTTCAATTGATGAAGCTGAAGCATTGCGTGATTACTTCGGTTGACCGCGATGATTTGAAGGACGGCGGTGCTAACATCTGGGTTTCCACAATCCGGGCTATCAGGGAAATGTCACCGGGAACTACCATGGAAACACTCATCCCCGATTTTCAGGGAAAAATGGATAATCTGCAGCTTGTGATTGATGAAAAGCCGGAAGTGATTTCCCATAACCTGGAAACTGTTCGTAGGCTGACAAAAGAAGTAAGGGTACAGGCACGTTATGATCGTAGCCTGGAAGTATTGAAACGCATTTCGGAATGTAAAGTGCATGCAAAATCAGGAATCATGCTCGGGCTGGGAGAATCACGCGAAGAAGTACTTGAATCACTAGCTGATTTGAGAGCGGCAGGTGTGGTAATTGTTACCCTTGGACAATACCTGCAACCTACTAAAGCACATTTACCTGTTGCCAATTTCATTCACCCTGATGAATTTGCCTATTTTAAAACCGAAGGCATGAAAATGGGTTTCAGGTATATTGAAAGCGGTCCACTGGTAAGGTCTTCATATCATGCCGAGCGACATATTTTTTAACAGATTCAGTGCCTCGTTTAAATTAAGTGCAAAATTGTTTTTAAAATAACTGTTTATGGATACTAAAATCAGGGTAGCAATTAATGGCTTTGGCAGGATAGGAAGAATTACTTTCCGGAAACTGTGCGAAAAAAAGAATATCGAAGTTGTTGCCATTAATGATCTAACCGACAGCCATACCCTGGCTCATTTACTGAAATATGATTCTATACACAGGATGTTTCACCTTCCTGTTTCTGCGGGAGAGAACTCCATAATTGTTAATGGAAAATCAATCCCTGTTTTTGCTGAAAAAGATCCCTCCCTCCTTCCATGGGCAAAATTAAATGTGGATGTGGTTATTGAATCAACCGGACATTTTACTACTGCAGAAAAAGCCTCGTTACATGTAAAAGCAGGAGCAAAAAAAGTTATTATTTCTGCACCGGCCAAAGACGCCGTGAAAACCATTGTGATGGGTGTGAATGATTCCCAGCTCACCAAAGACGATACGGTTATTTCAAACGCTTCGTGCACTACAAACAACGCTGCTCCTATGATCAGGGTTCTGGAAGAAAACTGGGGCATTGAATCAGCATACATCACCACCATTCATGCCTATACGGGCGATCAAAACTTACATGATGGTCCGCATAAGGATCTTAGGCGTGCGCGTGCTGCAGCCTGTTCAATTATTCCAACTACTACCGGTGCGGCTAAGGCCATTACAGAAGTATTCCCGCATCTGAAAGGAAAAATCGGGGGAGCCGGTATACGTGTGCCTGTTCCTGATGGTTCTATTACCGATGTAACCTGCGTGGTTAGTAAAACCTGCACTACTGAAGAAATTAATGCAGCATTCAAGAAAGCAGCTGACTCCTATCTGAAAGGAATTTTGCAATACACCGAAGATCCCATTGTTTCTATTGACATTGTTGGAAATCCATATTCCTGCATATTTGATTCACAACTTACATCAGTTATTGGTAAAATGGTAAAGGTTGTAGGCTGGTATGATAATGAAATGGGCTACTCCTCACGTCTTGCCGACCTGATTGAAATGTGGTATCACCGGAAATAAAATAGTCACCAAAAAAAAATGAGCCTGTCAGAATCTGACAGGCTCATTTTTTATGAATGTGTTTTTATTAATTCTTTATGAAACGATTTACTGAAGTTCCCTGTGCAGATGTAATTTCAATTACATAAACACCTGGGTTCAGGTCAGCGATATTAACTACTGACTCCTGAGTATTATCAGAAATATTTTCATCCTGGTTCATAATTGTACGGCCAGCAAGATCTGTGATCCTGATGGAAACTGAACCGGAGATCGTATTATCGTGAACGATATTCAAACGATCTGTTGCAGGATTAGGATAAACAGATGCAGTAATGTTGGATGAACCACCATTCTGAATTCTGCAGCTGAAAGCAATTACAAGCGCCTTTGCAGAACCTGCACCACATGCATTAACTCCTTTTGCTGTTACAGAACCTCCATTAGCACCAAAAGTAACGGTGATTGTGTTAGTAGTGGCACCGGCAGTAATGGTAGCTCCTGTAGGAACTGTCCAGATATAAGAAGTTGCTCCGGGAAGTGGAGCCACACTGTACACATTTCCTGTGCTGTTTGCACAAGGAGCTGCATCACCATTTACAACTATTGGACGTGCAGGGAAAGCGGTAAGCGACCTTGCTCTTACTGGGCTGATTCCACAGGCATTTTCGGCAGTTACTGTAACGTTTCCAGTAGTAAATGTTGGACCAAAGTCAAGTGTTGCACTGTTAGTACCTTGTCCGCTGGAAACCGTTGCACCTGTTGGTGAAGTCCAGTTGTATTGAGTAGCACCAGCAACATTATTAACCGAGAATACCTGGGTGGCATTACAAAGATTGGTAGATGTTCCGGCAACGGCACCTGGAATAGCAGGGGTGGAAATTACGTTTACGCAACGCTGTGGGGTTGTCATACACAAATTACTCGCAGTAACACAAACCTGACCACTGGTAAATCCTGCACCGAAATCAAACGTAGCAGATGCTGTACCTTGTCCGGAAGCAACTGTAGCATTAGCCGGAGCTATCCAGGTATAAGAAGCAGCGCCTACAACAGAACTAACTGAGAAAGCCACACCATTGGTGCCTGGGCACGCAACTCCGACACTGGTAGTGAACACCGGTGTTGAAATATTTTGCCTTGCCCAAATTGCTACAGCAGGACCAGGACCGCAAGTATTCACACCTCTAACGGAGATGGCATATCCTGAATTTGGTGTTGGACCAAAATCAACAGTAACGGCATTGGTTCCCTGGCCACTTGCGAAAGTTACACCGGTATTTCCTGACCATTGGTAAGAATTAGCTCCTGCAACAGGTGTGATAGAATATGGAATTCCTGTCAAACCATCACAAGCAACGGTATCACCAACAATAGCACCTGGCAAATCAGGCTTAGCTGTAACAGTGATTAATGCAGGAAGTGAAGTATCAGGATCAGAACAGGTTGAGCTAACAATTACATCATAAACACCTGCATCACTCAAAGCTATTGAATCAATGAACAGATCAGGAGTGGTAGCGCCTGAAAGGTGACCGCCATTAACAAGATTAATACCGTCTTTTCTCCACTGGTAGGATAATCCACCACCTGGTGAAAAAACACTTAATGTATGAACCTGTCCGGTACAAAGATTAGCACTATCAGGATGATCAGTTACAAATACTTCGCCGTCAAGTCTGAGTTTTGATTCAGGAGATGCACCACAAGCGTTATTGGCAACAACCGTTACATAACCATTATTCAGGTTGCTGTTAAAGTTAATGTCAGCTGAGGTAGTTCCCTGACCAGCAACAACAGTTGAACCTGCCGGAGGCGTCCATGTATAGGAAGTAGCTCCTAAAACCGGTGCAATAGTGTAGGTTTGAGTGGTATTACACAATCCGGAAACCGGACCTGTAATATCACCTGGTTTTGGCGCTGTTGACCGTGTATAAAGTGAACGCAAAGGACTTGCGCCACATGCATTCGCATTGGATACTCTTACATAACCGCTGATATAACCGACAGGGAAAAGAATATCAACAGAAGCAGAACCGTTACCAGTGATTACAGATCCTGCAGGACCCGTCCAGTTGTAACTTGTTACACCTGCTACAACCGGAGTTGAGAATGTGTAAGAAGTGTTGGCGCAGGTTTCAGTAGGGCCCGTGATCGAAGCAGGAGTACCGGCAGGCTGCGTATTGATTGTTTTTGAAACCGGTCCGCGAACACCGCAACCGTTATGAGCTGCAACTTGTAATGAACCTCCGGTGAAACCGGGACCGAAATCCACAGTTACTGAGGTAGACGCAGTTTGCACAGAAGCCTGTCCGTTAATGGTTGCCCCTGCAGGTGCAGTCCATACATAATAGACTACACGTAGCGTAGGATTAACCGAATAAACTTTTGAATCGCCTGGGCATGCTGTTGTAGCTCCAACGAAGTTATTAATACCTCCCGGTATGGATGAATTCAAAGTAACATTGGTTGGATCAGAAGCTTCGATGCATCCTGCACCATCATCTACCGTTACTACAAAAGATCCTGCAGTTGAAACGGTAATTGCCTGGGTTGTGGCGCCTGTACTCCATATGTAGGAAGTACCGGTAGTTGCTGTTAAAGTAACCGATCCACCTGTACAAAGGTCAATTGACCCTGAGGGTGTAATCGTTGGCGTTGGACACTGGGCCATAGCTGCATTCAGGCTGCACACTAATACGAGTGCGCCTACAAATGCAACCACTTTCTTTCCGATAGTAGCACTAACGGATTCTTTGAAGTAGTTTTTCTTTGTCATAATGGTTTTAATTTAGTTTAACTCTTAGTAATACCGAAATCCATAAAACCCTCAAAACCTATGCAAAATGGGGGCTCATCATTTGGACATGCCTAATTGATTTGTTTGTTTGACCAAAGTTAGGGAATGTTGTTTACATGAAAAACAGTTTTATCAAATTAAATAATCTATATCATACATTTATGATTATCAAATACTTAAATTGATTTATTAATTCTTTGTGACAATTGGCTGTTGGGTAAAGTGCAATAATTCGATTGCTGCTGCTGTTATTAGCGAACTGAAATTGATAACAGAAGTATCAAATCTTAATGTCTTCCGGACGTTTTTTCTTTATAATTTTATTCACAAAGCCATGTTGATTTAATAGATTGAACCATTGATTTTCATTGTACTATTAGTCGTTAAATTTACCTCTTAAACAATTTTGACAATGGCACCAAAAGGAAACAGGGTAAGAAATCTTAAAGCTGAAGATATTGCGGAGGTAGCTGAGAAGCCAAAATCAAAAGAAACTACAAGAGAGAAAACCAAAAAAACTGCTCTTAAACGATTTGATTTCTCGCGTGTCACCGATTTTTTTAACAATGAAAAACTTCATAAGGTAACCGGGCTTTTCCTGATCCTCATATCAGTTTTCATGCTGGTAGCCTTTACTTCCTTTTTCTTTACCTGGAATGCCGATCATGATAAAGTTTCCGGTTCATGGTGGAGCATGTTCTCACGGCCCGACATACAGGTAGATAACTGGCTAGGAAAATTCGGAGCTATCATTGCACATCAGTTCATTGAAAAGTGGTTTGGTATTTCCGCTTTTGTTTTTGTGCTGCTGTCCTTCCTTACGGGATTTAAGATTCTTTTCCGTGTGGAATTGCTTCCCATTGGTAAAACAGTGCGTTATGCATTTTTTGCGTTTTTCTTTGTGGCTGCTTCTTTGGGTTACATGCTAAGCACAAAAGGGAAACTCCTGTTTCTGGCAGGTGCGTTTGGCTTTGAAATAAACCGCTGGCTGGAAAGTTTTTTAGGAGCTGCAGGAGCAGGATTGTTCCTGGTATTTGCTGCAGTGGCTTTCATTGTCGTCACTTTCAATGTTGCTTTCCGTTTGCCTGCATTTTTTAATCGAAAGGAACAGGCATCTGTTGAAGAAGCGTTACGGCAAACGGCAATGGCCACCATCCCGGGAAACCGGATAAAAGAGGATCTGGTTGAAGAAGTAGGCAATGGCCCGGTCACGTTGGATTTGGAAACTAATCTTCCTGAAGATTTGGATGAGAATGAGAACGCTGAAGAAGAATCACTACCTACTGCAACCATTTCATTTGATATCGATAACGAAGTGCTTCCTGTTCCGATTCACAACACCGAAATGGAAGTTAAACTTCCAAATTTGAATGCTGATGTTGAAAATCCTGTAGCGGTTCCATTATCAATTGAGCCTATACCGGCAGGTTCTGAACCCCTGGATGAAAAAGGCATCAGCACCACTGAAGTGCTGGGAGAATACGATCCTAAGCTTGATCTCTCCTCCTATAAATTTCCAACTACTGATTTACTGGAAAATTATGTTTCGCAAAAAACCTCACAGAATATCGAGGAACTGAAAGCCGAACTCGAAGCAAATAAAAACAGGATTGTAGAAACGCTCGGACACTACAACATCGCCATCGATAAAATTAAAGCTACCGTAGGCCCTACGGTTACATTGTTTGAAATAATTCCTCAGGCCGGTGTAAGAATTTCAAAAATAAAGAACCTGGAAGATGATATTGCACTTAGCCTGTCAGCGTTAGGTATCCGGATCATCGCTCCTATTCCCGGAAAGGGAACTATTGGTATTGAAGTCCCCAATCAAAATCCTGAAATTGTTTCGATGCGTTCAGTGATAGCGTCCGACAAATTTCAAAACTGTGACTATGATCTTCCAATCGGACTTGGAAGAACTATCTCTAATGAAGTTTTTATTGCCGACCTGGCTAAAATGCCCCACCTCCTCATGGCAGGAGCAACAGGCCAGGGTAAATCGGTTGGACTAAATGCCGTACTGGTTTCCCTGCTTTATAAGAAACATCCGTCACAGGTGAAATTTGTACTGGTGGATCCAAAGAAAGTAGAATTAACTCTGTTCAAAACTATTGAGCGTCACTTCCTGGCAAAACTCCCAGGTGAAGATGAAGCCATCATTACCGATACCCGGAAAGTGGTAAATACGCTGAACTCACTTTGCATTGAAATGGACCAGCGTTATGAATTGCTGAAAGATGCACAGGTGCGAAACATCCGTGAGTATAATGCCAAGTTTGTAAGCAGAAGGTTGAACCCGAACAACGGGCACCGTTTTCTACCTTTTATCGTTTTAGTTGTGGATGAATTTGCCGATCTAATCATGACCGCCGGTAAGGAAATTGAAACCCCCATCGCCCGTCTCGCCCAGCTGGCCAGAGCTATCGGCATACACCTGATTATCGCCACACAGCGGCCTTCGGTAAATATTATCACCGGTACCATAAAAGCCAACTTCCCTGCACGTATGGCCTTCAGGGTTACTTCAAAAATTGATTCCCGGACCATATTGGATACTGGAGGTGCCGACCAGTTAATTGGAAGGGGCGATATGTTGTTATCGACCGGAGCTGACCTGATCCGTTTACAGTGTGCTTTTGTGGATACTCCTGAAGTTGATCAGATTACAGAATATATTGGTTCGCAGCGCGGTTACCCGGAAGCCTTTATGCTGCCCGAATATGTAGGTGAAAACGAAGGAGGATCAAGTTCCGACTATGATGCTTCAGACCGGGATCCCCTATTTGATGATGCTGCCCGTATGGTAGTGCAACATCAGCAGGGTTCTGCCTCCCTGTTACAAAGAAGGCTGAAATTAGGGTATAACAGGGCAGGTCGTTTAATCGACCAGTTAGAAGCAGCCGGCATTATCGGACCTTTTGAAGGTAGCAAAGCCCGAGAGGTTAAAGTTAAAGACCCCATGAGTTTGGAACAGTTTTTGACTGTCCCTGATAAGCCTTAACCAGTTTAAATCCATTTATAATGAAATCATTGCCTTTAGTGCTGGCCGTTGCCGGATTATTGATTTTTTCAGTACCTGCAACTGCCCAGAATACCCAGGACCCCAAAGCCCAGGAAATTCTGAAAGGAGTCAGTGCAAAATATAAATCCATGAAGTCACTGTCAGCATACTTCAAAATTATAACCCAAGACCAGAAATCAAAAACTACCGATACTCAAACCGGCAACCTGGTAGTTAAAGGTGATAAATATAAATTAACACTTAAGGGGCAGGAAGTAATTGCTGACGGACAAACAGTTTGGACCTACCTTAAAGAATCCAATGAAGTACAGGTCAACAGTGCTTCAGAAGGTGCTGAAGGCATCTCCCCTACTTCTATTTTTACAATTTATGAAAAAGGATTTTCAACCAAATATATTGGAGAGAAAAAAGAAGGGACTAAAACCTTCCATCAAATTGAACTCGTTCCGGATGATTCTAAAAAATCCTACTTTAAAATTCAGTTGTTTATTGACAAGCAGGATAAGGTAATCAGCAGTGCCAAGATTTATAATAAGAATGGCACCCACATGACCTACTCCATCGAGCAATTCAAAATGAATCCTGATTCACC
>JALYQW010000054.1 GCA_030855635.1 Bacteroidota bacterium
GTGATATTCAAAAAAATTCCGCAGAGAAATTCCGTAAAGCAATACATAATTTTAGTAAAGGGGATCAAACGCGAATATGGAATCTTACCCGGTATGATCAACTCATTTCTAAACTTATTACCACTAACGGAAAAACGAAAAGAATAGCATCCGTTTTAAGTAACTATCCAAAGGAAATTCACGCGGACGCACAATGGATTGCTACAGAACAGAAAGAAGTACTGTCGCAAATTGAATCCATTTCTAATGCTTTTCATTTGTCATTCAATGAACAACAAAAAAATTATTCTCCGGAATCACAGCAGGCATTAACTGCACTATTAAAAACACCTGAAGTAATCAGCTTGTTAAATGATAATATGCGGCTTACGGTATACCTTGGTGACCTGTACAAAAAAGATCGGATAACACTGGAACAGCAATTTGATTCACTCAGCCTGGTGGTGGCACAGGAGCGGGTCAGGGAACGTGATGATTTAAAAAAGGCCATTAGTGAAGACCCCGATGCTGCTGCTGAACTGAAAAAAAGCGCTGAAAGTTATGCGAATGAAACCGGGTACAAGGAATCAGAATATAAATCGGGAAACAACATCCAGGTAACTGAATACGTATACCTGCCTTATCCTTACCGGTATGGATATCCATGGTGGCATGAGTATCATTACTGGTATCCCTATCCGTATTGGTATCATTGGGGATTTTATTATTCAGGTAATGTGATGGTTTGGATTTCACCGCCTTCATGGTATTTTATGCACTGGCATTTTCATCATCCTCACCATTATCTTGATTACCCTCATCTTACCAATGTGTACATTGATCATTACTATTACGGCCCGCGTCGTTCTCATGTTAAAAATACCCGCGAGGTAACTCAATTCATCAGAAGGAACGAAAAAATATTGCCTGAAGATTTTAAACAAGCCACTCATTTACGCGCCGACCGAATTCGTGAAATCGGACAACTTGAAATAGACAGAACTACTTTTATTAAAAACAATCCGGATCAAACTATCTCGAAGGAAGAATTTATTAATGCGCGTCCGGATAATTATCCCGCTTTAAAAAATATATTTCGGAAAGAGAATGTGGCACCGGCAACATCGCCGGTTGTAAAACCTGAAAATCAGCCGATGGAATTACCACCATCGAATAACACACCACCGGCAAGGACTATTCCCGTAAAACCCCGGACCCCGATTCATCAGAAACCCTCTGAAAAAGCGCCTCCTGCTTCAACACCTGGCACAAGAACGCCGGTGATAAAATCCACCAAACCTCCTGCAGAACATGAACCTGTTAAAGAACCAATACCGCCCCGTAAGTAAATTGTGTGGCAAATTGTACCCCATTCTTATACTTGACATTAAATATAGAAACCGTATATTTGAATCACTAATTTTTAGTTATGAATGAAAAAGGATGGAAGGGCTTTCTTCACGAAGTAGGTGGCATGGGTGCTTTTGCAGGAAGATTTTTCAGCGAAGGATTACGTCCCCGCTATGAATGGCAGGAATTTTTCAGGCAATGTTACATTATTGGTTACAAATCGCTCCCTCTGGTAGGCATCACTGCGGCCATTATGGGAATGGTTTTAACAATTCAGTCACGGCCTACTCTCGAAGAATTTGGTGCGGAATCCTGGTTGCCGGGAATGGTTGCTCTTTCGGTGATCCGTGAAATTGGTCCTGTAATAACAGCGCTGATATGCGCAGGAAAGATAGGCTCCAGCATCGGTGCCGAACTGGGTTCCATGAAAGTCACCGAGCAAATTGATGCCATGGAAGTTTCCGGAACGAATCCATTTAAATTTCTTGTTGTTACCCGAATAATGGCTGCAACATTGATGTTGCCTGTTTTGGTTATTATTGCCGATTTGCTTGCACTTTATGCTTCCTATCTTGGCGTGAACATAAAAGATGCAGTGAGTTTTAAATTGTACACTAACCAGGTTTTTGAATACCTGGAATATTCTGATTTTATTCCCGCCTATGTGAAATCTTATTTCTTTGGTTTTGCAATTGGGTTTGTAGGTTGCTATAAAGGATATCATTCAAAGAAGGGCACTGAAGGTGTTGGCCACTCCGCGAATTCTGCTGTGGTGGTGGCATCATTATTAATTTTTGTTATTGATCTTATAGCTGTTCAGATTACCGATATACTTGGCTATAATTAAAAATACCTGAATCATCATGAAGGAAGGAGAAATAGATCAGGAAATATTGAAGACTACCAATGAAGCAGTCAGCAAAGATCCTGTCATAGAAATTTCGAATGTTTATAAATCATTTGGTGATAATAAAGTATTAATTGATTTTAGTCTGACAGTTCACAAAGGAGAAAATGTTGTTGTGTTGGGTAAATCCGGTTCGGGAAAATCGGTTTTAATAAAATGTGTTGTTGGATTACTGGAGCAGGATAAGGGCTCTATTAAAGTTTTAGGTAATAAAATTTCTGATCTTGGCCGGGAGGAACTTGATAAGCTTCGTGTACAAATCGGATTTTTGTTTCAAAACAGTGCGCTGTATGATTCAATGACGGTAAGGGAAAACTTGGAATTTCCCATGCGAAGGCATTTAGCACATCTTGAAAAAAAAGAATCCGACCTTATTGTGGCAGAAGCCCTGGAGAATGTGGGATTATTAAATTCCATCGATGCCATGCCCGGCAATCTGTCGGGTGGTATGCGAAAACGTATCGGACTGGCTCGTACCCTGATTCTGAAACCGGATATTGTTTTATATGATGAACCTACCACAGGACTGGATCCTATTACAGGAAGAGAAATTGTAGAATTGATGATGGACCTTCAGAAAAAATACAATACCACTTCAATTATTATCAGCCATGATATGCAGGTTGCTAAAACCACTGCGAATAAAGTTGTTGTATTGGTGGAAGGCAAAAATTATGCTGAAGGAACTTTTGACGAGCTAAAAAATAACAAGGATCTTAAAGTTAAACAATTCTTTGAATCACTGACATGAAAAAAAACACTCCCAATAATATCAGGCTGGGCCTTTTCATTTCCATAGGCACGTTGGTACTTGTGATCTCGCTGTACCTCATTGGCAGTAAGAAAAATCTCTTTAGCAACACCATAGATATGCATGCTCAGTTTTACAATGTTAACGGACTTACGGCAGGCAATAATGTGAGGTATGCGGGAATTGATATTGGCACTGTAGATAAAGTGAGTATTGAAAATGATTCGAGCGTTACGGTGTATATGAAGATTGAAAAAAAGAACAGTAAATACATTCGTAAAAATTCAATTGCGTCAGTTGGCACTGATGGGTTGATGGGAAATAAACTGGTGAACATTAACCCCGGGTCGGGAGCAGCACCTATGGTTGAAGATGGTGATCTGTTGCAATCTTTAAAGCCGGTTGAAAATGATGAGATGGTTCGCACTTTGAACCAGACGAATGAAAACCTCGCCGCTATCACCGGGGATCTCCGGAAATTTACCGGGAGACTTAACAAAGATAAAGGTATTCTGAAACTCATACAAGATTCGGTGGCTGCTGAAAACATTCGATTGGCTCTTGCATCCATTCGCATGGCAGCTGAAAATGCCAACCAGGTAACATTACAACTCAACCGGATATCGGCAGGGCTGAATAATGGTGAAGGTCTTGCAGGTGTTTTGTTAAAAGATACTGTTTCAGCCAACGACTTGCGTTCCACCATTTCCAATTTGCAACAGGTTTCTGATAGCTTGAACACAGTTGCAGAAGGCTTGAGTAAGTTTGCCACAAATGTTAATAATCCTGACGGCTTGGTGTACACCCTCACCAACGATACAACTTTATCATCAGATGTCAGAAATGGAATAAAAAATCTGGAAGAAGGAACGCTGTTGCTTAATGAAAATTTAAAAGCCATGCGTTCCAACTGGTTTTTTCGGAAATATTTTAAGGAAGAAAATAAAAAGTGAAAGCAGCAAATGATTTGTTGAACGTTAAATGTTGAAAGTGATAAATTAAAAATCCCATTCCCTAATTTATTTATTCCCTCATTCCCTAATTCCCTAATTCCCTAATTTATTTATTCCCTAATTCCCTTTTCAACCCTGTCCCACATTTTTTACAATATAAAGCATCATCCTCATGCTTTGAAAATCCGCAACTGCTGCATACCTGTGAATTCAATGAAATGTTTGGCCGCATAAACTCAGCGGAGATTATACCGGTCGGGACGGCAATGATGGCATAGCCCATAATCATTACAATCATTGAAAAAAATCTTCCCAACGCAGTATGAGGCGTAATATCTCCGAATCCAACAGTTGTAAGGGTGGTAACGGCCCAGTATATACCCTGTGGTATACTCGAAAATCCAGGGTTAACTGAGGATTCAATTAGATACATAATGGCTCCGATTATTGTAACAATAATTATAATAGCTGTAAGGAATACAAGTATTTTAGGCATGCTGGATCTGATAGCACGCATGATCACATCCTGTCCTTTAAGGAAGTGCGACAATTTAAAAATTCTGAACACTCTAAGTAGTCTTAAAGCACGAATCACCAGGAGGTACTGTGATCCGTAATAAAACAGGCTCAGGTAAGTTGGCAGAATCGCTATAAGATCCACGATGCCGAAAAATGAAAAAATGTACGACACCGGTTTTTTAACCGTGTATATACGCAGCAGGTATTCCAGAGTAAAAAAGATAGTAAAGATCCATTCCGCGATAGTAAAAATCTCATAATACTGGGCATGGATTGCAGGTATGGTTTCTACTATCACGACCATCACACTCAACACAATGGTGATTAAAAGGGCGACGTCGAAGTTTTTGCCCGCCTGGGTATCGGATTCAAAAATCACTTCATGAATACGATCTTTCAGGGAATGTAGATTTTTATCGGGCAAGCTGTTGTGATTAGTTTCCATTTCCGGGATAGGGTCGGTTCAAAGTTATTGTTAATAAAAGTGATATTCAAAAATAACCTTTTGTATCTGAATACCTTCAATTTAAGGCCTTTCGGCCGGAAATATTTGCCCAATAGGTAAACTTTCAGGCCCATTAAGCATTATTATTCCAATACGGTTCCCTATCTTTGATTTTAAATTAATCCCTCCGCCATCTCTCTTATGAAAAAGTCACTTCTCATTCTCCTTGCCGGAAGTTTTCTGGCGATTTATTCCTGTAGCGATAATAAAAACAGTTCCGAAGAAGTGATGACCACTGAAACTCCGGGAACTGAAGTTGCTACCGATCAGATTTCAGGTGAAGCTCCTGTTGAAAGTGCCAATCCTACGGCTGATCCTTCTATGCAGCCTTCGATGCATCCTACTATGCATCCTGATATAGTGGCTGCACCGGCACCCTCTTCATCCGGAAATACCAATACAGGACCCTTGAATCCTGCTCATGGAGAACCGGGTCATAAGTGTGAAATAGCTGTTGGGGCTCCATTAAATTCCGCACCTACTACGGCACCTGTTACCACCAACCCGGTTTTACCCGGTCCCGGACAGGCTCCAACTACCCAAAAAATTGAACTGCCAGTCACTACAGGTGCTGCACCAGCACCCGGCACTATAATGACTGCTCCAGCACCATCAGGAACTCCTACTACTACTGCTCCCGGTATGAATCCTCCGCATGGAGAACCAGGACATGATTGCGCCGTTGCTGTAGGTGCTCCCCTAAAAAAATAACCCGTTCTGGTTTTCTTTTCCGGAAATTAAACTTTCTAATAACCACACAACCTATTCATCATGACCTTCTCGTGGCGTGATTTTTTATACCGTGCCGGTCATCGTGCCGAAAATAGTTTGGATGATATGAAATTGCGCTTACGGGAGCGCATGGGATGGAACACCGTTGTCCACATTTGTCCGTATATATCATTTGGCAACTCCCATTCGCTATACATCAAAGGGAGGGTTATGCATGATCCCGGCATTTTGTCAAATCCCGATGATGACTTTTGGGATAATCTTGTAAATATGTACAGCAGGCTGAACAGCCATGAAATTAAAGGCGCACATTTACAAGTAACTTATCATGATGTTGTACATGACTTTTTCAGTGATGAAGATGGGTATTTCGGGGAAACAATTCTTATGCCCGGTGCCGTCAAAAATGTGATGGGATGGCATTATCCGGAAATTGAATTGCTGTCGGCCACAGTTGCATTTGAAAAACCTGTCAAGGCGAAAGCAAAAGTGTTGATTCCACCCGACACGGCCACATTTGGAGTGATCAGCGACATTGATGATACTATACTTCAAACAAACGCTACGAGTTATATTAAGCTTGCCTGGAATACTTTTGCCAATAATTCACATACGCGCATACCGTATCATGGTGTGGCTGCATTTTATCGCGCACTATACCTTGGTAAAACAGGCAAGGAATACAATCCGCTCTTTTACGTATCCAGTAGTCCCTGGAATTTGTATGACCTGCTCCGCGACTTTATTCACCTGCAGGGGATACCGGATGGTCCGCTTTTTTTAAAAGATTATGGTTTTACTCATAACAAAATTTTTTCGGAAGGGCACGAAGGTCACAAACCTAAAAAAATAAAAAAAATACTGGATGCCTATCCGGAAATGAAATTTATTTTGATCGGCGATAGTGGTCAAAAAGATCCGGAAATCTATGCTGAAATTATCAAAGAAAATCCCGATAGAATCCTTGCAGTGTACATCCGGGATGTTACTTTGGATGAACGGGATATTCAGGTACAAAATATTTACTCAGCACATACCGTTGAAATGGTGTACTCTGAAAATTCTTTAACAGCTGCACAACATGCTCATTCAAAAGGGTGGATCGACCGATCATCACTTCCTGAAATAGAACGCGTAAAGGAGAAGGATGAGTTGAACGAAGAATAAAGTTTTTTGCAGAGTCAGTGAAAACACAAAGTGGCGCACCCACATTCCGAAAAGCTTAAACCCCTACTGCATACTTCTCTTCACGCAATGCTTTTATTTTTTCATCAGCAATGTATTCGTCGTATGACATGCGCTTATCGATCACTCCGCCTGGCGTAAGTTCAATAATCCGGTTAGCCACTGTTTGCGTAAACTGGTGATCGTGTGAAGTAAAAAGCGCAACATGCTTCCAATCGGTTAATGCATCGTTAAACGCAGTAATCGATTCAAGATCGAGGTGGTTAGTGGGTTCGTCTAATATGAGGCAATTCGCATTGGTCAGCATCATCCTGGAAATCATACAGCGCACTTTCTCTCCTCCTGAAAGCACACTCGACTTTTTGAGTGTTTCTTCTCCTGAAAATAACATCTTACCTAAAAATCCCCGTATGTATGTTTCATTTTTATCAACTGAAAACTGCCGAAGCCAGTCGATAAGGTTTTCATCATTATCAAAAAATTTACTGTTATCGTTTGGCAAATACGAACGGGTAATTGTGCTTCCCCATTGATAAGTTCCTTTGTCGGCAGTATCATTTCCGTTAAGTATTTCAAAAAAAGTTGTAATGGCTAAATGCTCTTTTGACAACACTGCAACCTTATCACCTTTTGTAAGTGTGAATGTGATATCGGAAAAAAGAGTTTGTCCATCGGGGCCATTTTTAGCGAGATGCTCCACTGACAAAATCTGGTCGCCACAATCACGTTCCGCCTTGAATATAATACCGGGATATTTCCGGTTAGATGCCTGTATCTCATCAACAACTAATTTCTCGAGTAATTTTTTACGACTGGTTGCCTGGCGCGATTTGGAAGCGTTGGCACTAAAGCGCTCAATGAAATCCTGTAATTCCTTGCGTTTATCTTCTACCTTTTTATTCTGATCAGAACGCTGGCGAAGTGCCAGTTGGCTCGACTCATACCAAAAAGAATAATTACCGGTATATGTGTTAACCTTTCCGAAATCAATATCAGACACATGAGTGCAGACTGCATCGAGGAAGTGACGATCGTGCGACACAACGATAACGGTATTCTGAAAATCAGCCAAATAATTTTCGAGCCATGTAATAGTATCAACGTCGAGATCATTGGTAGGCTCATCGAGTAAGAGGATATCCGGATTTCCAAAAAGTGCTTGCGCAAGCAATACTTTTACCTTTTCCTTACCATTCAATTCCTTCATCAGTTTAGTGTGAAGGGATTCCGGAACTTGCAAACCGCTTAATAGTTCGGCTGCATTACTTTCGGAATTCCATCCGTCCATTTCGGCAAACTTCGTTTCAAGATCTCCCACACGCGCTCCGTCAGCTTCATTAAAATCGGGCTTTGCATACAGCGCATCCTTTTCGCACATCACTTCCCAAAGTGTTTTGTTTCCCATTAAAACCGTTTGCAACACGGGCACTTCATCAAACGCAAAGTGATCCTGACTTAATACACTCATGCGTTCGCCGGGAGTGATATAAACCTGACCGGTTGCAGGATCAATTACACCCGCCAATATTTTTAAAAAAGTTGTTTTGCCTGCACCATTCGCTCCTATGATACCATAACAGTTACCCGGAGTAAATTTTATGTTTACATCCTCAAACAGTACACGTTTGCCGTAACGAAGGGAGATGTTGGAAGTAGAAATCATTGATTTTTAATAAAATTGGGATGCAAAAGTACGGTTTTAAGGGGGATTTTACAAGGGGAAAGGCGAGAATAACGGGAATCCTCATCCCTACCCTTCTCCCGGTTAATCTTCCCGACTTTCCATAGTACTTTCGCCGGGAGAAGGGAGAGAGAATCGTTCCCCTCTCCGGACTAAAGTTTTAAATAACGGGAATCCTCATCCCTACCCTTCTCCCGGTTAATCTTCCCGACTTTCCATAGTACTTTCGCCGGCAGAATGAAGATATTTTTAAATGTGTTACGTCTCCCCTCTCCGGACAGAAATATTAAAACGGAGAAAAAATTTTCATTCCGGAGAGGGGCAGGGGTGAGGCAAATCGCCGGCAGAAGGGAGAGAGAATCGTTCCCCTCTCCGGACTAAAGTTTTAAATAACGGGAATCCTCATCCCCGCCCTTCTCCCGGTTAATCTTCCCGACTCTCCATAGTACTTTCGCCGGGAGAAGGGAGAGATTTTTAAATGTGTTACGTCTCCCCTCTCCGGACAGAAATATTAAAACGGAGAAAAAATTTTCATTCCGGAGAGGGGCAGGGGTGAGGCAAATCGCCGGCAGAATGAAGATCTTTTTAAATGTGTTACGTCTCCCC
>JALYQW010000065.1 GCA_030855635.1 Bacteroidota bacterium
TCAGTCGCGGAGCATATTACCTGGTTCTTCAAAATGAGAAAGAAGTGGTGACCAGAAAGTTTTTTTATTGAAAGAAAAAAATTAATTCCCACAAAGGCACAAAGGTCAAAGATTATTGCATTCGCAACCAGTGGTCTTAGTGCCTTTGTGGGAGAAAAATTAATTCCCACAAAGTCACAAAGGTCAAAGATGATTGCATTCGCAACCAGTGGTTTTATTGCCTGTTACTTGTGATTAACGACAACGGGTTTAGTAATTTCCCCTTTTGAACTGCTCACTCTTAAAAAGTAGGTACCATTTTGCAGGTTTAGGGTGCTGATGGTTTTGGAGGACAGGTTATGGATCTGGGTTAATTTTTCATTGTACACTATTTTTCCTGTGACGTCAATGAGTTCGAGAGAGAAAATATCGTCGTTGATGAATGCCAGATTGAGTTGGATGAAATCCGAGGCAGGGTTGGGATAGACGGAAAAAAGATTTTCGCCGGCTTCATCGATACCAACGCTTCCTCCACCCATACGCATAAAATATACACTGTACGTTCCTGTAGCTGCGGTGATTGAAGGAACTCCGGTTACGTTGAAAGTACCATCAAAATCACCTGCTATAAAACAATAACCATTTGAATCGAGATGAATAGCTTTCCCTGTCTCCGTATTCACACCTCCGACTTTGGTGACCCAGCGAAGGTTACCTGCGTTATCATACTTGGCTACAAATCCGTCCTGGATAATTACACCGACTAACGTGGTGCCGCTAAAATCTGCGTCACCGGTAACATATCCTGTAATATACGAACTGCCTCCTGCATCGGTAACAATATCATACGCAACATCAGAATTAATATTTCCTGCTGTGCGCGCCCATTGGCAAACACCCGCGGAGTTATGTTTTGTAAGCAGAATATTAACATTTAAAGCATTCAGCAGAGTAATACTTCCAAACACCGCAGTATCGGCAATAAAACCGGTGCTGTAAATATTTCCTGCCGGATCAAAACTCACCGCATGTCCTATGTCTGTATTATCGCCACCTCCGGATACTGCCCAGGTAACGATGCCAGATGAATTTGTTTTAACCAGGAAATAATCAGCATATCCTGCGCTTTGAAGATATACAGAACCAAATTGGGCTTGTCCCTCATAAGAGCCAGTTAATACCAGGTCGCCGGTAGGTGTCTCTTTTATGAAAAAAGCTTTATCGTATTCCGGTCCGCCCATTCTTTTTGCCCAGGTACATACACCGGACGCATTGTAATGTGCGTAAAAAATATCGTTGTCTATAGCTGAAGTAGTAGCAATGGTATTGGTTCCGAATGCAGATGTTCCGGTAAACGTACCGCAAATGTAAACTCCGCCTGTTGAGGCATTGCATATACCCACGCCAAAATCTTCAGAGGCGCTTCCTGCTTTTTCCAGCCAGATGGGCGATCCGTCACTCGTATTGAGTGATGCAATATAAACATCATTGCTGCCATTTGATATAACGGCAAGGCTGCCCATTTCAAAAAAGTTAGTGAAAGTTCCGGTGATGTAAACAGCGCTTCCGTTTACAGTAATTCTGCCGGCTCCGGCACTTGAAAAATTATAACCGCCTTTAACAGCCCATAAACAATTTCCAGAAGCTGAATATTTGGCAACGAAAATACTCGATGTTCCGGATGAGGTGAGTGAATAGGAATCAAAAGTTCGCGTTCCAACAAATTCCCCCAGTAAATACACAGCACCTCCGGCATCTCTTGCCATGGTGATGTTATTGGCGTTGCTGGTTTTGCCGCCCAAAGCTTTTGCCCATGAAAATGAAATGGGTTGTGCTATGGCGGAAACTGAAATAAGGATCAGGACTGATAACAAGGGTATACGTAACTTCATAAATGCGTGTTTTTAAGCATTCAAATATACGGATTTAATTGTTTTTAAGCCTTTTAAAATATAGAATAATTTCCATAGTGTGTAAAAAAAATTTTTTTAAGCAGTTTATAATCAATGTAGTACTTAAAATAGTTGACAAGGGTCAATTGGATTTTATAAAGTACTTCCGATTGTATCGTTGCCTTTCATACCTTTGCAGCGCGTTCTTTAAATACAATTATTGCTTTTTTCATCCGCGAAAGCGAAATGCGATCAGTAATAAATCAGCTTATCAAGAAAGGTGGAGGGACAGTGCCCTTTGAAGCCTTGGCAACCCTGTTGAAGAAATAATAAATAAAAGATGATAAATGATAAATAGGTTTTTAGGTTAAAAAACCAAATTTTATCTATCATTTATCGTCTGTCATTTCCCTAAATAGAAGGTGCCAATTCCTGTCGCGCTATTGCAAATTGTAATAGCGGGAAGAGATAAGCCGGATCAAGGGAAATTTATTTTTAAAAAATATAAATCTCTTCCGGCTTCGGAGGAGATTTTTTTTTGAGCTGCAATGCTATTTTATATGAAGCGCGAATAATTGCAGAACCGGGGTGATCCAACAAATTTATGTTTATGTCTATCGAAAAGGAATTACAAAAAAGAATTTTAGTGATTGATGGTGCCATGGGTACCATGATACAGCGTTACCAGTTGGAAGAAGCTGATTTCAGGGGAACACGTTTCAGGGATTTTCCCGGTGACCTGAAAGGCAATAATGATTTGTTATCCTTAACGCGCCCTGACATAATTAAGGCCATTCATTTAGAATATCTCGAGGCCGGTGCCGATATCATTGAAACCAACACATTCAATGCTCAGCGCATTTCACTTGCCGATTATAAAATGGAGGACCTTGCTTACGAGCTCAACATGGAGTCGGCAAAGATTGCCAAAGCAGCAGTGACCGGTTATCTTGCTTCCCGCCAAGGTGAAGCCCGTTATGTAGCAGGTGCCCTCGGACCTACAAATCGCACTGCGTCGTTATCACCCGATGTAAACGATCCCGGATTTCGTGCCGTGACTTTTGATGAACTGGTTGATGCGTATTCCGAACAGTTACGCGGACTTATTGACGGAGGTGTGGACCTTTTGCTGGTGGAAACAATTTTTGATACGCTTAATGCCAAAGCAGCTTTGATGGCGATTCAACAGGTGATGGAAGAAAAAAATGTAAATCTTCCCGTGATGGTATCCGGTACGATTACCGATGCCAGTGGGAGGACGCTGTCGGGTCAGACTGTTGAAGCATTTTTACATTCCCTCTCGCACGTTGATTTGTTAAGTATTGGGTTGAACTGTGCGCTTGGCGCGAAAGAAATGCGTCCGCACTTGGAAGAATTGTCGCAGAAGGCACCCTTTTATGTGAGTGCGTATCCCAATGCTGGGTTACCGAACCAGTTTGGTGAATATGATGAATCGCCTGAACACATGGGTCACCATATTCATGATTTCCTGGATCATAATTTTTTAAATATTGTTGGCGGATGCTGCGGTACAACGCCTGACCATATACGTAGAATTGCGGAACTTGCTAAAAATGTGACCCCGAGGGTAAAGCCTGAGCGGGATCACCTCATGCACCTGAGCGGACTGGAAGCAGTGACGCTGCGACCGGAATCCAATTTCATGAATGTTGGAGAACGTACTAATGTTACCGGTTCAAGGAAATTTGCGAAGCTGATTATTGATGAAAATTATGAGGAAGCACTCGTTATTGCACGCAACCAGGTAGAGGGAGGCGCGCAGGTCATTGATGTGAACATGGATGAAGGCATGCTGGATTCACAGGCTGCAATGACACGTTTTCTGAACATGGTTGCCGCCGAACCCGACATCTCGAAACTTCCGCTGATGATTGATTCTTCGAAGTGGACAGTGATCGAAGCCGGATTGAAATGTACACAGGGGAAAAGCGTAGTAAATTCTATTTCTCTTAAAGAGGGCGAGGCTGCCTTTATCGCACAAGCGAAAAAAGTTTTGCAGTATGGAGCCGCTGTGATTGTAATGGCTTTTGATGAAGATGGCCAGGCGGATACTCTGCAACGTCGCATCGATATCTGTAAACGCGCATACGAAATTCTTGTTAATAAAATTCATTTCCCTCCGCAGGATATTATTTTTGATCCCAACATTTTCCCGGTAGCAACCGGTATGGATGAACATCGCAGGAATGCTTTGGATTTTTTCGAAGCAACTTCCTGGATCAAAAAACACCTGCCCTATGCACGGGTGAGTGGTGGGGTTTCCAATGTTTCATTCTCATTCAGAGGGAACGACCATGTGCGGGAAGCCATACACGCAGCGTTTTTGTACCATGCTGTTAAAGCAGGAATGGATATGGGAATTGTAAATCCCGGTATGCTCCAGGTGTATGATGAAATACCAAAAGAATTACTAACGTTGGTGGAGGATGTGCTTTTAGACCGAAAGCCAGAAGCTACAGAAGCACTGGTCAACTATGCTGAAACCGTGAAAGGCAAAGGCAAAAAAATGGAGCGGGATGAGGAATGGCGAAAAGGCACGGTGCAGGAAAGGCTCACGCATGCATTGGTTAAGGGTGTGGTAGAATATATTGAAACCGATGTGGAAGAGGCGCGGCAATTATTTGCGCGTGCATTGCATTTGATTGAAGGTCCGCTCATGGATGGCATGAACGTGGTGGGTGATTTGTTTGGTTCCGGAAAAATGTTTTTACCTCAGGTAGTGAAGAGTGCAAGGGTTATGAAAAAAGCTGTTGCCCACCTGCTGCCTTACCTGGAAGCAGAAAAGCTGGCGGGTGATCACAGCAAAAATGCCGGTAAAGTATTACTCGCGACTGTAAAAGGCGATGTGCATGATATCGGAAAAAATATTGTAGGTGTGGTTTTAGGTTGTAACAATTATGAAATTATTGACCTGGGGGTGATGGTGTCGTGTGATAAAATTCTCGAAGCTGCAAGAAGGGAACAGGTTGATATCATCGGTCTGAGCGGATTAATCACACCTTCACTCGATGAAATGGTGCACGTAGCCAAAGAAATGGAGCGCGAAGGGTTTACAATTCCGTTACTCATTGGCGGTGCCACTACTTCCAAAGTTCATACCGCGGTTAAAATTGCACCGCACTACAAGCATGCAGTTGTGCATGTAAACGATGCATCACGAAGCGTGCCCGTTGCCGGTTCATTGGTTTCACAGGAGCTTCGCGGAAGTTTCATGAAGCAGGTGAACGAAGAGTATGACCGTGTACGGGAACATCACAAAAATGCGAAAGCGCAGGATAAATTTATTACCATCGCGGAAGCCCGTTCCAATAATTTTAAAACCGACTGGAGTGTGATGGAGTTTGTTAAGCCTGTGATTACCGGTACACAAGTGTTTAATAATTATTCGCTGGAGGAAATCGCAAAATATATTGACTGGACGCCTTTCTTCCATGCGTGGGAGATGAAGGGAAGCTATCCTAAAATATTTTCCGATCCGGAGCGTGGTTCGGAAGCAAAAAAATTATTTGATGAAGCACAGGAAATGTTGCGACGCATCATTAATGAAAAATGGCTGACTGCAAACGGAGTCGTTGGAATTTTTCCTGCGAATGCAACCGCAGATGATGCCATAGAAGTGTATGAAGATGATTCCCGGACTAAAGTGAAGTGCGTGTTTCAAGCCATCCGTCAGCAAACAAGAAAGCCCGAAGGACATTTCAACGAAGCGCTTTCCGATTTTATAGCTCCGGCTCCATACCATGATTTTATCGGCGGATTTGCTGTGACAACAGGTGGCGGAATTGATGAATGGGTACAGCGTTTCGAAAAAGATCATGATGATTACAACGCCATCATGATCAAAGCCCTCGCCGATAGGTTGGCGGAAGCTTTTGCAGAGCTGATGCACCTGAAAGTAAGAACAACGTTGTGGGGCTATGCGAAAGATGAATCGCTTGGCACCGATGAACTCATTAAAGAATCGTACCGAGGTATTCGTCCTGCGCCAGGTTACCCTGCCCAGCCCGATCATACGGAAAAGCTGACCCTGTTTCAGCTGCTTGATGTGGAAAAAAATACCGGCATCGTATTAACTGACAGTCTGGCTATGATACCTACTGCTGCCGTGAGTGGTTTATATTTCTCCCATCCGGCATCGCATTATTTTGGTACGGGTAAAATTGCGAAAGACCAGGTAGCAGATTATGCCACCCGTAAAGGCTGGTCACTTACCGAAGCCGAAAGATGGCTTTCTCCGATCCTCTAACCCCGACGGGGTCACCCCACCCCGACGGGGTTACCCCACCCTCCGGGAATCGAGATCAGCAGCTTCGAAGAGAAAAGTTTTCAGGAGGGCTTCGTCAATTTCCCCGATGGATTTAAAATCTTTCCAGTACACTTGTTTCCGCGAACCTTTATCGAGAAAGTTTAATTCATCGCGCAGGCGGTAGCCCTGGTTAAAACCAAACCGCACTCCCGTGTGGGAAACGGTTTTGCCCCAAGCCACAGAAGCCGGCCAGATGAAACAGATCGTTTTGTTAATCTTATAAAAGGGAACGTTGTAGGATAATTTTTCTGTGCAATTGGGCAGGCAATCCAAAACAATTTTTCGCAGATAAATAACCATTTTTAATTCCTCATCAGGAAGAAAATCAAAAAAATCTTCCAGTGATTTGAATGAAACATTTTGCGGATTTTTTGCCATAGGTAAAAGAATTCATCAGTGAATCATCAATCATACATTCATAAAAATCCCCCATTCCCTCATTCCATTTTTTATATTCTATTTTTTATATTCTACATTCTACATTCTACATTCTTCATTCTACATTCTACATTCTCTCATTTTCCCTCCCCTTTCCTCATGACCCGTGACCCATGACCCTTCCCCGTTCTCGTTCTCATTCTCATTCTCCTTCTCATTTACCCATGACCTATGACTTATGACCATCATCCCATCACAATCCCCGCGGTATCGCTTCAATCAATTTCCTTGTATACTCCTTTTGCGGGTTGGCATAAATTGTTTCAGCATCACCCATTTCTTCCACTTTGCCTTTGTTCATCACCACCATTCGGTCACTCATAAATTTCACTACCGATAGATCGTGTGAAATAAAAATGTAGGTGAATCCAAACTGATCTCTCAGTTCGTTGAGGAGGTTGAGTACTTGTGCCTGCACCGAAACATCCAGTGCCGAAACGGATTCATCACAGATAATAAATTTCGGATTTAGTCCCAGGGCACGGGCGATGCATATACGCTGACGCTGTCCTCCGGAAAATTCGTGTGGATAGCGGTTATAATGTTCGGGAAGCATGTTTACGCGTCGCAACAATTCATGCACTTTTTCCCTGCGTTCTTTTTCGTTCGATAAAACACCATGCACATTCATGGGCTCCAAAATTGCTTCGCCAACAGTGATACGCGGATTGAGTGATGAATACGGATCCTGGAAAATAATCTGGATATCACGCCGCATATTGCGCATCTCCGCATTGCTGAGTTCAGTCAGGTTTTTACCCTGGAACACTACCGATCCTGACGTGGGTTCTATCAGTCGCAGAATACTTCTACCCAAAGTTGTTTTCCCGCAACCTGATTCTCCAACCAACCCAACAGTCTCGCCGGGATATACGTCAAAAGTTACATCATCCACCGCTTTCACATAGTCACGGGTACGACCAAAAACTCCTTTTTTTACAGGGAACCAGGTCGATAGCGATTGAACTTTCAGGATGGGGTCCCTGGTTTTCAAGGTTTCTTTCCGTTTTTCTAATTCACTAACGGTAACCATAAACTCTTTAGTGACTTCACTTATTGAACGGCCGGTTTCCACTAATTCCCCATCCGATTCTTTCATGAAATCAGCAACAACAGGGAGCTTATGTAATTTATGCGTGAGTGGTGGGCGACAAGCCAGCAAACCTTTTGTGTAAGGATGTTTGGGGTTCCTGAAAATTTCCGCTACCGGGCCCTCTTCCACAATGTTACCTTTATACATTACAATCACCCGCTGCGCCAATTCTGCAATCACACCAAGGTCGTGGGTAATAAAGAGGATACCCATATCATTTTCCTGTTGTAACTGCCGCATCAGATCGAGTATGGTTGCTTGCACAGTGACATCCAGGGCGGTAGTCGGTTCATCAGCAATCATGATGGAAGGATCGCACGACATAGCCATGGCAATCATCACCCGTTGTTTTTGTCCACCTGAAACCTGGTGTGGATAGCTGTCGAAGATCGCCTCAGGGCGGGGCAGCTGAACTTTATTAAAGAGTTCGATGGTTCGCGCTTTCGCGGATTTTTTATCAAGTCCTTTGTGCAGCTGCAATGCTTCCATCACCTGGAAACCACAGGTAAACACCGGGTTGAGAGAGGTCATGGGTTCCTGGAAAATCATTGCAATTTCGTTGCCTCGATATTTTCGCATCTCCTTTTCGGGAAGCGAGAGCAGGTTGACAGCCTGGCCGTGGCGGTTGTGATAAATAATTTCACCACCTGTAATTCTACCTGGAGGGGAAGCTATCAGCCTCATCACCGAAAGAGAGGTAACCGATTTGCCCGAACCCGATTCCCCAACAATTCCAACTGTTTCACCTTTGTTTAAGGTAAAACTAATCCCTTTCACCGCTGTGGTGGTAATTCCATCGGAAGTAAATTCGGTGGACAGGTTTTTTATTTCGAGAAGCGGTTGCGGCATGGTAGACCAGGATTCGGGTTACGAAATAACGAATAATTCCCCCAACCCCGACGGGGTGGGGGGACCCCGTCGGGGTTGAGGGATCGAAATGCCTGAAAATTAATCCTTTACATGGTAACCACTCAGGTCATTATCCATTGTTCAAACATTTCTCACCATCCTCTTGGTTAATCCAATTGCTTTTTATAATTTTGCATCCCCGTTATTAAAAAGTTTTAAACATCAATAAAAGTGGATACTTTAACGTACAAAACAGTTTCAGCTAACGCTAAAACAGTTAACAAAAACTGGGTCATTATCGATGCGGAGAACCAGGTTCTCGGTCGCGTGTGCTCTAAAATTGCTTCCATGTTACGTGGCAAGCACAAAACCAATTTTACTCCTCACGTCGATTGTGGTGATAACGTTATTGTTATCAATGCGGAGAAGGTCCGTTTGACTGGAAAAAAATGGTCACAAAAGGAATACATCAGTTATACCGGTTATCCCGGGGGTCAGCGTTTTGCCTCTCCGGATGAAATGCTGATCAAGCATCCAACCCGCATTGTGGAGTACGCCGTGCACGGAATGTTGCCTAAGAACAAGCTTGGAAATGCCATCAAAGGCAATCTGTATATTTATACCGGTCCGGAGCACCCGCACACTGCCCAGCAACCAACAAAAGTTACAATCTGATTCAGCATTATATTAAAGCATGGAAATTACCCACACTATAGGAAGAAGGAAAACAGCGGTAGCCCGCGTTTATGTTCAGCCGGGAAACGGAGCTGTTGTAGTTAACAAAAAAGACTACAAAGTTTATTTTCCAACGCTGCCTTTACAGTTCATCGTGAACCAGGCCTTTGAAATTACCAACAACAGAGATAAATTCGATGTGAAGGTGAATGTTGAAGGGGGTGGTATCTCAGGACAGGCCGAAGCCATTCGTCTTGGAATTACACGTGCACTGGTTGAAATGAATGCTGAATCGAAGCCTGCTCTGAAAGCACAAGGACTTACCACCCGCGATCCGCGTATGGTGGAGCGTAAGAAGCCTGGTCAGAAAAAAGCAAGAAAGCGCTTCCAGTTCAGCAAGCGTTAATCGTTGCCCCTATCTATCATTTATAACCAATCATTTATTATCTCTCATACATGTCAAGTGTTTCTCAACAGGATTTATTAGACGCAGGCGTTCACTTCGGACACCTCAAAAGAAAGTGGAATCCCAAAATGGCTCCTTATATTTTTATGGAGCGCAATGGTATTCACATTATCGATTTGAACAAAACTTCCGCAAAGCTGGAAGAAGCTGCATCAGCAATTAAGCAAATTGCCAAGTCAGGCAAGAAAGTGCTTTTTGTTGCAACTAAAAAACAAGCTAAAGACATCGTAGCAAACGCAGCCCGTTCGGTGAACATGCCGTTCATTACGGAGCGCTGGCCGGGTGGTTGCCTTACTAACTTCGCTACCCAGCGTAAGTCGGTGAAGAAAATGACCGGGTTTGAAAAAATGATGACCGATGGCACTTTTGAAAACATTTCCAAAAAAGAAAAACTCCAGATCAGCCGTCAAAAAGCAAAGATGGAAAAACTGATCGGTTCTATTGCTGATCTTACACGTCTTCCTGCCGCACTGTTCATCGTAGATACCGTTAAAGAACACATTGCCGTAAGCGAAGCTCGTAAACTGAGCATACCCACTATTGCAATCTGCGATACCAATACCGATCCTTCTGCTATCGATTTCCCGATCCCGGCAAACGATGATGCAACAAAATCCATCTCGCTTATTATGGATGTGATGATCAAAGCAATTGAAGAAGGTTTGTCGGAACGTAAAATCGACAAAGAAAGCGAACGCGAGAAAGAAGTAGCTGCTGAAGAAGAAGCATCGGATCGCAAGAAGTTTGAAATGGCCGACAGTGGAGAAGAGGAAGAAGGAGCATCCAAAGACGCACCGAAAGCCGGAAAGCCAACCGCTAACCGCCCTCGCAAAACTTCAACTGCCCCCAGAAAAAAGTAATTTATTAACTGAAAGGAACTACTACCATGTCAACAGTAACTATATCTGCAGCTGATGTAAATAAACTCAGGTTGCAAACCGGAGCCGGAATGATGGATTGTAAAAAAGCCCTCATGGAAGCAGAAGGTGATTTTGAAAAAGCAATTGATTACCTCCGTAAAACTGGTCAGAAAGTTGCGGCTAACCGCGCCGACCGAGAAGCGAAAGAAGGCTATATCATCGCGAAAACTAACGATGCAGCCACCAAAGGATACCTGATCGCTTTATCCTGTGAAACTGATTTCGTTGCCAAGAGTGCTGATTTCGTAAAGTTTGCCGATGAGTTACTTGCTGTAGCCGTTGCTAGCAATGCTGAAAATATTGATGCTTTAAAAGCTCTCAAAATGGGTGACCATACCGTGAGTGATAAATTGTTTGATATCATCGGCAAAATTGGTGAGAAAATCGACATTACTGCTTACGAAGTTATTGAAGCACCTAAAGTGGTTATTTATATTCACCCGGGAAACAAAGTGGTTTCTATGGTTGGACTTTCTTCTGCTTCAGCTCCTGCTGAAACCGGAAAAGATGTTGCCATGCAAATTGCTGCCATGAATCCTGTTGCAATCGATAAAGGTGATGTGGATTCAAAAACACTCGAGCGTGAAATCGAAGTCGGTAAAGAACAAGCCCGTGCTGAAGGAAAACCTGAAGAAATGCTAGAAAAAATCGCACAGGGAAAACTGAATAAATTCTATAAAGAAAATACTCTGCTGAACCAGCAGTTTATTAAGGAAGATAAAATCGACATCCGTCAATACCTTGATAAAACTGAAAAAGGTTTGACCGTAAAAGTTTTCCGCAGGATTCAAATAGGTTAATCAGAATTTATAAAAAATTTGAAAAACCGTTCTACCTGTGGTAGAGCGGTTTTTTTCATTGGTTTTGAAAAGGAGAGAATGAGGGAATGGGAGAACGAGGGAATGTGAGAATGACTTTTATATTTTGTGACATAAAGTAAAAATTAATAGTAGCCTATATGAATTACTCAGGTTTTAACCCGGCCCCGGGAGGGGTTTCACTAGCAGATATTGCTGCTGAATTTGGTGCACCGATTTATGTGTATGATGGAAATAAAATTATAGAACAGTTTAAAAAACTGAAGTCTGCTTTTCCAGGGGATCATGTAAGAATTAAATATGCATTAAAGGCACTGAACAATCCCAATATTTTAAAATTACTACGCAAACAGGGTGCTGGACTTGATGCGGTGTCGATTCACGAAGTGCAGTTGGGACTGGATTGCGGTTTTAGTGCTGATGAGATTTTATTTACACCGAACTGTGTTTCCTTCGAAGAAATAAAAAAAGGTGTTGAGGCCGGTGTGCAGGTTAACATCGACAGCATTTCGATGCTCGAACATTTTGGCCACCTTTACAGGGATAGTGTTCCCTGCTGTATCCGTATCAATCCGCATATTGTTGGTGGCGGCAATGCGCACATTCAAACCGGTCATATTGATAGTAAATTCGGAATATCGATACACCAGTTACGCCATGTTTTGCGCATTGTGGAAAAGGAAAACATTAAAGTGAACGGGCTTCATATGCACACAGGTTCCGATATCCTTGATGCAGGAGTTTTTGTACAAGGTGCCGAACTTTTACTCGACACCGCACTTCAGTTCAAAGACCTGGAGTTTATCGATTTTGGAAGCGGGTTCAAAGTTGCCTACAAGGAAGGTGATGTCACTACCGATATTGATGAGCTGGGTAAAGTAATTACTGAAAGGTTTGAATCATTTTGTAAGGAATATGGCAAAAAACTGGAGCTATGGTTTGAACCGGGTAAATTCCTGGTGAGCGAGTCAGGTTACCTCCTGGTGCAAGTAAATGTAGTCAAGCAAACAACTTCTACGGTTTTTACCGGTGTGGATTCGGGTCAGAACCACCTCATCCGTCCCATGTTTTATGACGCATATCATCATATTGTAAATGTGACTAACCCATTGGGAAATCCAAGGATTTACACCGTAGTGGGTTACATTTGCGAAACGGATACTTTTGGCTGGGACCGGAAAATGAACGAGGTTCGGGAGGGTGATATCCTGGCCATCTGCAACGCTGGCGCTTATGGGTTTACCATGAGTAACAATTACAATGCCCGCCCGCGGCCTGCTGAGGTTCTCATTCTGAATGGTAAAGCACAACTCATCCGCAAGAGCGAAACCCTGGCTGATTTAAACCGGAACGTGGTGGATGTGGCGCTTTGAAAAAAGGCAATAATAAACGTATGTCAATCGGCGCGGGTTTGCTATTTTTGCCGTGTTCACAGGTATATCCCCGGGAGCAAACTGTTGTATGCCGAAAGCCAAATCTTCGAAGTTACCCTATAAACGAATTCTGCTTAAGCTGAGTGGTGAATCCCTTATGGGGAAAAACCAGTTTGGAATCGACAATGAAGTGTTGGTTCAATATTCGAAGGAAATTAAATCCATTGTTGAAAAAGGTGTTGAGGTTGCCATTGTCATCGGAGGCGGCAACATATTCAGGGGCTTGCAGGCTTCAGAAGCAGGCATGGACCGGGTGCAGGGTGACTACATGGGAATGCTGGCCACCGTGATCAACAGCATGGCTTTACAAGCAGCTCTGGAAGGACTCGGTGTGTTTACCCGGTTGCAGTCGGCTATTAAGATGGAAGCTATCTGTGAGCCTTTTATCCGCCGCAAGGCAGTGAGACATCTTGAAAAAGGTCGTGTAGTGATTTTTGGTGCCGGTACCGGTAATCCTTATTTCACTACTGATACAGCAGCATCACTTCGCGCAATTGAAATTGAAGCCGATGTTATACTGAAAGGTACACGAGTGGATGGCATTTATACTGCCGATCCCGAAAAGGATAAAAAAGCAAAAAAGTTTGACATGATTACTTTTGATGAAGTGTACAAACGCGATTTAAAAGTAATGGACATGACTGCTTTCACATTGTGCCAGGAAAATAATTTGCCGATTATTGTTTTTGATATGAATAAAAAAGGAAATCTCATGCGGCTTGTCAGCGGTGAGAAGGTAGGAACGCTTGTGAAAGTTAAATAAGAAATAAGATTGCTGGCTTTGTTAATGAATTATTAAACTTTGAAATTATTCAGGTTATGACAGACGAAATAAAAAAGATCATCAGTGACATGCAGTCACACATGGAAAAAGCTATTGGTCACCTGGAAACAGAACTGGCAAAAATCAGGGCAGGGAAAGCCAATCCTTCCATGCTTGATAATATTCATGTGGATTATTATGGAACCACTACTCAATTGAACCAGGTAGCCAGTGTGAATACCCCTGATGCACGAACCATTGTAATTCAACCCTGGGAAAAGGGGATGCTGGGGCCTATTGAGAAAGCCATCCAGGCAGCCAACCTGGGATTCAATCCTCAGAATGATGGTATCATCATTCGTATCGTAGTGCCTCCGCTCACTGAGGATCGTCGCAAAGATCTTGTAAAGAAAACACGTTCAGAAGGGGAACACGCAAAAGTTACCATTCGGAATCTTCGCCGTGATGCCATGGAGCACGTGAAAAAAGAAGTCAAGAAAGGATTGCCTGAAGATGTTTCAAAAGATTCAGAAACAAAAATTCAACATGCCACTGATGGTTTTATTAGTAAAGTAGACAAGCATCTGGATAACAAAGAAAAAGAAATTATGACAGTTTAGCCTTCCGGTTTTACCGCAACTTTTACTCCCGTGATTTAAGTGTGGTGATTTAGGCTATCAGAGAAACTGGCCAGGCTTTTAATTCTTAAAGTATCATATTAATTACAGGCGCTGCTTTCATTAAAAAACCGCTTTTTTACCTTAAATATTTCATAATTTTCTAAATTTGTATTATCTTGAACCAAAATAAACTCTAAAATTTACCAACCGGAAAAATTATTGCTAACGAACCAGCCTGACTGGTACCCCGAACGTAAGAAAACAACAGATCTTACATGCATTGATATACCCCTTGTGTCCCTCAGCATTTAACCACATGAACGAAGAAAACAAAGCACTGGAGCCGCTTGAAAACGGAACAGATGCTACCTCCCCGAAAAACAGCTTGGAAAAAGAAGCCACAGCTATTAAGGAACACACCGCAACTGAAAACGGTGTGGATGTCGACCGTGCAGCTACCGAACCTGCCACAGCTAAAACAACTGCTGCGGAAACCGACGTTGCAGAAGCCGATATTACAGAAACCGTAAAACCCATCCCGGTTTCTGAGGAACAGTTTTTAGAAACCGAGGGAGTTGTGATTGCCGATGAGGCGCACGAAGAGGCCGAGGGAGAACCGGTTGAAGAGGACTATTCCACCTATTCTATTGAAGACCTGGTTGCATTACTTGAAAAGTATGTTGCTGAACTTGAAGTCCCGAAGTTTAAAACACGCATTGCGAATATCCGTAATTATCTTTCGAATATTTTCGCCGCTGCCGCGGAAGTTGCCCGTGAAAAATTTTTAGAAGAAGGTTCCGTTAAAGAAGATTTTGCACCACCCGCAGATCCGCTTGAAGACCGTTTTCATCAGGCCATTAAAAAGTTCAACAAGAAACGTGTTGAATACAACGAAAGACTTGAAAAGCAACGCCAGGAAAACCTGGTGGCCAAAAATGATATTTTAGGTTTGTTGAAAGACCTCATCCAGAATGAAGTCAACATGAATAAAGCGTTCGAGCGTTTTCATGAGTTGCAAGCGAAGTGGAGAAGTGTAGGTCCGGTGCCCTCAGCGAGTGTGAAGGATCTGCAAATGACCTACAAATTCCTGATTGATAAGTTTTATGATTTCATAAAAATCAACCGCGAACTCCAGGATCTGGATCAGCGGAGGAACCTGGAAGCCAAGTTGCATCTTTGCGAACAGGCCGATGAGTTGCTGATGGAATCTTCGCTGAACAATGCTTTCAGGAAGTTGCACCAGATACAGGATAAATGGAGAGAGACCGGCCCTGTACCCCGGGATAAGAAAAATGAGATCTGGGACCGGTTTAAAGCCACATGTGATAAACTTTTTGAACGTCATAAAGAGTATCTCGACCAGGCTTCCGTTCAACGGGCAAAAAACTATGAGGAAAAAACAGCACTGTGTGATGCCGTAGAAGCATTTAAAACGGAAGAATCCTGGAAACACAAAGACTGGCAGGAAGCAACTGCAAAAATTGGAGAGTTGCAGGCTTCGTGGAAAAAAATTGGCCCCGCCGATAAAAAAGTGAATGATGAGATCTGGAACAGGTTCAAGACTGCCTGCGATGCTTTTTATAAATCTAAAAATGATTTTTATCACAAACGCAAACAGGAGTACGCTGCTAACATGCAGATGAAAACCGAACTCTGCATACAGGCCGAAGCGTTACAAGCCAGCAACGATTGGAAAAGCACCACAGCAGAATTGATCCGGTTGCAACAGGAATGGAAAAAAACCGGCCCTGTAGGGGAAAAACATTCTGAGAAAATCTGGAAGCGTTTTCGTACTGCCTGCGATGCATTCTTCACTCATAAATCCGAACATTTTTCTTCAATGGATAAAGAGCATGATGAAAACCTCATTAAAAAAATTGCTTTTATTGAAGAACTTGAGAAATTTATTCCCGGTGAGGATACCAATGCAAACTTTGAGGAACTGAAAGGCTATCAACGGCGCTGGTCGGAAATGGGCATGGTTCCTATGAATAAAAAAGATGAAATTAATAACCGTTATAAAACCATCATCGACGGGCATTTTGATAAACTGAAAGCATCTTCCGGCGATCGTCCTAAAAACAGGTATGTGCAGAAATCGGATTACGTTCGCAACCATGAGGCACCACGTAAAGGAGATGATGAACGCCGTGTACTGACGAACAAAATAACGGAATTGAAAAATGATGTCCAGGTTTGGGAAAATAACATTGGTTTTTTTGCAAAGTCAAAGAATGCGGAAAAACTGAAAAGTGAATTTGAAGAAAAAATTAACCAGGCAAAAGCTGAAATCAGCAAGTTGAAAAGTAAACTTGAAGTGCCAAGGGAGGAGTAATTCCTTGGAAACTCAATGGGATAACCGGAATGCGTTTTATATGCTTCTGGTTTTTTTTTGTGCCAATAAATTAACAATTTGGTAATATTGACACGTAAAAATTCTTAACATTAACTTAAGTTATTTGCGCAATTAATTTTAGAAATATGAAAAATTCGACAACATTAATAGCCCTGTTTCTGCTGATAGTATCCTGCCCCCTAATGGCTCAGGAAAGTTCCCCGGTATCTGCCGATTCGCTTGCCCTTCAAGTGAATTCATTGAAAAAGGATCTTGGATTCCTGAAAAGAATTAAAATTTCAGGTTACCTCCAGCCGCAATTTCAATTTGCCGATTCATCGGGTGAGCCCTCTTTTGCAGGTGGTAATTTCGCCGCGGGTGTTGATAAACGGTTTATGATAAGAAGGGGAAGGGTGAAATTTCAATATACCTCACCTACAAATGCAAAAGGTATTGCCACATCACAATATGTGTTACAACTGGATGCTACCGAGAGGGGCATCGCTGTTAAAGATGTTTACGTAAGAATTACGGAACCGTGGACCGGTTATTTTTCACTTACAGCAGGTATGTTTAATAATCCTTTCGGACATGAAATCACCTATTCCTCGAGCCAGCGGGAATCTCCTGAGCGCGGTCGTATGTCGCAGCTGCATTTCCCCAATGAACGTGAAGTAGGGGTGATGCTTACCATTCAACCTCCTAAAAATTCTAAATGGAACTGGTTACGTTTAGATGCGGGATTTTTTAATGGGATCGGTGCTCCTTCTGTAGGGATTGATGTAAGTGATTTTGATAATAAAAAAGATTTTATATCCAGGCTCTCCTTGAGCCGTACCACCAGATCTGAAAAAATTAATTATGGAGCAGGTGTTTCTTATTATGACGGCGGTTTCCGTATTGATTCAGTAACGGTGTATGAGCATGGTAAGGATGCTAACGGCACTTCGGGTTTTATTATAGATTCCAGGGCTATCGATAATGGTCCGGTGCCTATAGGAAGCCGTGATTATACGCGAAGAAATTACATAGGTGCTGATGCACAGTTTGCTATCGATTGGAAAGCAGGAACCACTGCGTTAAGAGGGGAATTTATTGCGGGTGAACAACCGGGAAACAGTTCGTCTGCAAAAAGCCCAAATGATAAAAATCCAATCACAAAAGATATTTATTCGCGTAATTTCAATGGTGCATATTTTTATTTTATTCAGGATGTGTTTACGTTGCCTTTCCAGGTAGTGATAAAGTATGATTGGTATGATCCCAATACCGATGTTTCAGGGAATGAAATTGGTCAATCGATGATTGGTGCGGCTAAAGCGACCAATGAAACAGATCTCCGTTATGATACGTGGGGATTTGGACTGCTTTATCACTTTGATGCCCACATCCGTTTCATGGCTTATTATGATTTGGTGAAAAACGAAACGAGTAATAATTTGCCGGGTTTTGCAAAAGATCGCAACGACAATGTTTTTACAATACGGATGCAGGTTAAATTTTAACACGTATTTGCAGTAGTAGAAGTTACTAAACAATTATAATATTCTGTCGCCTCTTTTTATTATTAAAGGGATGGCTATTCTACTATCACAAAAGAATGTGCATGATCTACGCTGCACCATAGGCAAAGAAGAATTACTGCAATGATGTTAAACACAATGTTTCTGGCTGAAACATTTAAGTGAGTGTTAAAGCGTGGCCAGTAATGTTTCCAATTCCGATTTGGTTTTTCCAAGGGTGATCTGGAGATGATTCATCATCAAATCCTTTTTGTTGATATCATACTTTAAATCCTCATCGGTGAGAAACGGAAAGTGCTTTTTCAATTTGGATTTTTGTTCGTTCAGTGCTTTTTCAGGCCCTGATGGAGGTGTAGGTTTGATCATTTAAAGATGGTTTAAAATGCATAAACTCTGTTGTAGTGATTACACATCAACTGATTCTCTAGTTTCGTATTCAAAACGGTTGGAGTTAACGCAAAGGTGAAAGTAAGCGAATTAAAGGTAGTTACATAATAATTGAAAAGTATTAAAAAATTCACACATTAACAAACTGTCTCATAAATTCTCAAGTACCGATCGCTTTTTAATTTTAAGCGATTTGAAGAAGGATGGGGAGAGGCCTGTTATTTTTTTGAATTGATTTGATAAATGTGCGACACTGCTGTAATGCATTTTCCAGGCTATCTCAGTAAGACTGAGTTCATCATAAATGATCAGTTCTTTTACTCTTTCAATTTTGTGAAGCAGAATGAAGTGTTCAATGGTAGTGCCTTCAGTTTCCGAAAAGAGATTAGCCATGTACGTGTAATCATAATCGATTTTTGAAACCAGGTAATCTGAAAAATTGGTTTTGGGTAGGTCATCACAGTAATGAACCATTTCAATAATAACATTTTTAATTTTTTCAATAAGCATCGCTTTTTTATCATCCATCAGCTCCAGCCCTGATTTTAGGATAGCGACTTTCAAAAGTTTCCGCTGCTCAACCGTTATGTTTTCCCTGATTTCCACCTCGCCCAGGTTGAGATGAACATAATTCAACCCCAGCTTCTTCAACTCTTCTTTCACAATCAACTTGCATCGAATGCTGACCATGTATTTGATGTAGAGTTTCACAAATAGGATTGTTTATGGGAGAATGGTTAAAAAAGAAATTTGAAACATTGTGCGGGCTTTTCCGGACCCTTATGGCGAATATAATCTATTTAAAAGCATGGCAGGTTAAGAAGCATCAAATCCTGACAGTACTTATCAACCAGATTTTTGCGCTATTTATCCAGAAATAGTCGTTTTTAATACAGGTTGTTAGCACCCCACCTCTTCTCTGTGAATTAGGAAAATGGCACCGTTTATGTTAAAGATCAAACCATAGCAATGAATTTTTTGTTAAAGTATCACTGAAGAAGAATTCGATGTTATATGTTAGTTAATTGAAAGGAAATGGTCGGTATCAGCACTATCTATGAATTATACAAGTTTAATTCATTATTGTGTAATAGAAATTTGAAAGGATTTTATTCACTTTGATCCTGTTGAATCGAAAAATGCGTCATGCAAGAGCTAATCGGCTGACACAATGGTGAGACTGTTCTTTTTTCGATGAAATAAACCATTTCAGCTCCTCCGGAGGAAATCACTTAAGATCCGGACTTTAAGTCTATTGGGGAATTATATCATCGTTTTGGGGTATCAAAAATTCTACGAGTACATACGCAAGATTAAGAAGTAAGGCAGCTGATCGTCCTGGCCGATCACCAGCTTTCATTCAGCAACCGATAATCCGATAAAATGAAATCATACAATCCGGTTAAAAAAGTGAGAGGTTACGCCACCACCCAAACAGTGAGGTTGAGCGAAAAAACACTTGTAAAAACCAAGGAAGCCAGTAATTTCCTGACAGATATAGCAGATGTAACGTTATTCTTGATGAGCATAGTCAGGGAGACTTTCTCCAGAGAATTCGAATTCCGGGAATTCTTACGCCAGTGTTTCCAAATCGGATATAAATCATTGCCGCTCATTTCTGTAACCGGTTTTATTATGGGGCTGGTGCTAACCATTCAATCCCGACCGGTGCTAGTAGATTTTGGTGCTGTAACGATGTTACCGAGTATGGTTGCCATTTCCCTGATCCGGGAAATGGGTCCGGTTATAACCGCCCTTATTTGTGCAGGAAAGATAGGTTCAGGAATGGGAGCGGAGTTGGGTTCAATGAAAGTAAGTGAGCAGATTGACGCTATGGAAGTTTCTTCAACCAATCCCATGCGATTCCTGGTGGTAACACGTGTGCTTGCATCCACGCTTATGATCCCTGTTTTGGTATTGTATGCCGATATTCTTGGGATTTTAGGTAGTTGGGGTGGGGCAAATATCAAAGGGGATGTTACATTCGTATTGTTTTTTTCACAGGCATTCTCTTCCGTAGAATTTATAGATTTTATTCCCGCAGTAATAAAAACATTTTTCTTCGGAGCGGTAATCGGCATAGTGGGTTGTTACAAAGGATTTAATGCCGGAAGGGGTACCGAGAGTGTAGGTGTAGCAGCCAACTCAGCAGTGGTGATGGCCTCCTTACTGGTGATCGTTGTTGATGTGATAGCTGTACAAATTACTGATATGTTTATTTCATGATGACAAATTCGCAAGACCTATTGAATAAGAGTGAGGTGACTGATAATCGAAAAGCGGTTATTGAAATTGAACATCTGCAGAAAACTTTTGGCACCACTACGGTGCTGAAAGATATTAGCTTGAAGTTATATGACCAGGAAAATCTCGTTGTGCTAGGAAAATCAGGAACCGGAAAATCGGTATTGATTAAATGTATTGTGAGGTTACTGAGTTCTGATAGTGGCTTAATTAAAGTGCTTGATACTGATGTTACATCATTAAATAAAAAGGAATTGAATCAATTGCGATTGAAGATCGGATTTTTGTTCCAGGGCGGTGCGCTTTATGATTCTATGACTGTAAAGGAGAATCTTGAATTTCCTTTGCGGAGAATAAAAAAAGATCTGGGGGAGAAAGAAATAAAAGCCAAAGTGGAAGAGGTGCTTGAAAATGTGAGCCTGGCAGATTCATTGAATAAGATGCCATCAGAACTCTCCGGTGGACAAAGAAAGCGGATCAGTCTTGCCAGGACCATCATTGTGGATCCGAACATTATTTTGTATGATGAGCCCACTACCGGACTGGATCCTGTTACCTCTGATGAGATCAGTGAACTGATTAATGAAGTTAAGAAAAAATATAAAACAGCATCCATGATTATCACTCATGATATTAAATGCGCTAAAAATACTGCTAACCGTGTGATCATGCTCGATGGCGGATCGGTATACAAGGAAGGCAGTCTCGAAGATTTTGAAAAGTCGGATGACCCAATGATTCAATCTTTTTTCAAGATGTAAAAACACAGTATAAAAAATTTGATCAACACAATCTATAATATTATAAAATAATTGTAATGGAGCATACTCAAAAATTTAAAGTACGATTAGGAATATTTGTCGCTGTGGGGCTTGCACTTTTTGTACTAGCTATTTTCATCATCGGCCGTCAGAAAAACATGTTTAATCCCGTGTTTGAAATAAAAACCACTTTTTTCAATGTCAGCGGACTGCAGGTAGGAAACAATGTACGGTTCGCCGGCATCAACGTGGGCACAGTTGATAATATTTCAATTATTAATGATTCAACAGTGTTGGTACACATGCTGATAAGGAAAGAAATCAATCCTTTTATTAAATCCGACAGCGAAGTGGGTATAGGCTCTGAAGGACTGATAGGCGACCGCTTGCTCATCATTACACAAGGTGGAGCCGATTCAGCTCCAGTCTCTAATGGGGAAATTCTACTATCAAATGAGCCGGTTGAAACCGATGCTATTATGGAAAGCCTGGAGATCACTGCAGGAAACGCTGAAATTGTAACCTACCAGCTGGCTGAAATTATGACCAACATCAACAGCGGAAAAGGAACTCTGGGAAAGCTTATAAAGGATACCACTCTTGCTGACGATTTCAAAAAGACTATGGAAAATCTTGAGAGCAGTACAAAGGGATTAGATCAGAATATGGAAGCTGCCAAACATAACATTCTGTTCAGAGGTTATTTCAATAAAAAAGCTAAAGCTGCCGAGAAAAAGAAACGCGATGCAGAAGCTAAGAAACTGGAGCAGTTGGAAAAGCAGAAGAAATAAAATTTAGTCTTATTGTTAAATACTTAAATAATTAAATCATGGAAACTACCCATAAAACAGGAACCGATCTTTTTGCAGATGTGGATAACTTAAAAATAGCTTATGATGACATGGGAACCGGCAAAATTCCTTTAATTTTTATACACGGTTTTCCGTTTGACAAATCAATGTGGGAGTTACAGATGAAAGCTCTTAGTAAAAACAATCGTGCCATTGCCTATGATATTAGAGGATATGGGAAATCGAGTGCTAACGCCTCGCCTGCCTCAATGACTTTGTTTGCCGATGACCTCATAAAATTTATGGATGCCCTGGAAATTGATAAGGCAATTGTTTGCGGACTGTCAATGGGAGGTTATATTTTATTGAATGCCGTACACAAATACCCAGATCGTTTTAAAGCCATAATATTGAGCGACACGCAATGTATCGCCGACTCTCCTGAGGCAAAAGAAGGACGAGGCAAGACCATTGCTACCATCAGGGAAGGGAAGAAAAGTGAGTTTACAGAAGGATTTATTAAGAAGGTATTTATTGCGGAGAGCCTTGAATCGAAAAAAGACTCCGTAAATAAAATTAAAGAAATTGTAATGGCTACCTCTGATGCAACTATTATTGCGGGTTTGACCGCTCTTGCGGAAAGAGAAGAAACCTGTTCCAATATGAATCGGGTTGAAGTTCCCGCATTAGTTATTTGTGGTGATGGTGATGTGGTAACGCCGTTGGAACAATCAAGAGTATTAAACAGCCGTTTAGCAAACTCATCTTTGGTGATTATTGAGAACGCGGGGCATTTATCTAACATGGAGCAGCCTGAAAATTTTAACAGAAAAATTTCTGAGTTTATTGAGTTGCTTCCGGCTTAACTAATTTGTAACGTTATTTTCAGTTTAGGCACATTGCCTTGTTATTTAACGCAATGACTTATGGAATATAACCGAAAGCCAAACTCAAATCGTAAGGGAAATATAAATCACTGAGCTCAAATTGCGCAAATTTCTCCTTTCGGTATTATGAGAAGTTGGAATACAATTATCTTAGACCTATGCCCAATTCTTTTAGTTGCTCCTCATTAATAGTTGAAGGTGAATCAATCATAACATCCCTGCCACTGTTATTTTTAGGAAAAGCAATATAATCCCGTATGGAATCAGAGCCACCGAACATTGAGCACAGGCGGTCGAATCCAAATGCGATACCACCATGGGGTGGTGCTCCAAATTCAAAAGCATTCATTAGGAAGCCGAATTGTTTCTGCGCTTCTTCATCCGTAAAGCCGAGTATCGAAAACATTTTTTTCTGAATGGCTTTATCGTGGATACGAATTGAACCCCCACCAATTTCAACACCATTAATAACAAGGTCATATGCGTTAGCGCGTACTGCACCGGGGTTGGTGTTCAACAATGGAAGATCTTCCGGTAAAGCTGATGTAAACGGGTGATGCATGGCATGCCAGCGACCCGAATCTTCGTCTTTTTCAAGCAGCGGGAAGTCTAATACCCAGGCACAATGATATTTATTTTTATCGCGCAGCCCGAATCGTTCTCCCATCTCAAGGCGAAGCTCCGACATGGCCTTTCTTGTTTTCGTTCCTTTACCGGCAAGTATTAGAACCAGGTCTCCGGCAGATGTATTCAACAATTCCGACCATTTCTTCAGTTCATCTTCATTGTAAAATTTATCAACCGATGATTTCAGCGTTCCATCGGAATTATGTCGTAAATATATTAATCCCGACATTCCAATTTGTGGACGCTTCACCCATTCAGTCAGTTCATCTAACTGCTTGCGCGTATACTCAGCACCGCCTTTTACATTAATGGCTACCACCAGTTCCGCTTCATCAAACACTTTGAAACCTTTTTGCTGGACGAGTGAAGTCAACTCAACAAGTTTCATTTCAAAACGCATGTCCGGTTTATCATTACCATAAAATTTCATGGCATCGGCATACGAAATTCTTTCCATAACAGGAATCTCGATACCTTTTTCTGTCTTGAACAAATATTTAACCAAACCTTCAAACGTATTTAGGATATCCTCACGTTCAATGAAACTCATCTCGCAATCGATTTGTGTAAATTCCGGCTGACGGTCTGCACGCAAATCTTCATCACGGAAACACTTTACAATCTGGAAGTATTTATCGAACCCCGAAACCATCAGCAATTGCTTGAAAGTCTGGGGCGATTGCGGAAGCGCATAAAATTCACCCGGGTTCATTCGTGATGGCACAATAAAATCGCGTGCACCTTCAGGAGTTGATTTTATTAAAACCGGAGTTTCAATTTCGATAAAGCCTTGCTGGTCGAGGTAACGCCGGCTGTGTTGTGCCATACGATGTCGCAGTAAAATACTGTTCATCACGGGAGCTCGCCTTAAGTCCAGATATCTGTATTTCATACGCACGTCTTCTCCGCCATCCGTTTGGTCTTCAATTGCAAAGGGTGGAGTTTCGGAAGCATTCAAAACAATGAGTTCTTCCACCAGGATCTCTATATCACCGGTAATCATTTTCGGATTTTTATTACTTCGTTCCGATACAATTCCTTTGGCTTTAATCACGTATTCCCGGCCCAGCTTCCGTGCCTCAGTACACTGATCTGGATGCGTTTCCATGTTGAAAATCAATTGAGTAACTCCGTATCGGTCGCGTAAATCAATAAAAGTTAATCCACCAAGATCCCGCGATTTTTGTACCCATCCGCAAAGGGTGACTGCAGTACCTTTATTAGTCAAAGTGAGTTCTCCGCAAGTGTGCGTCCGGTGCATAAATAGTGTTTTTAGGAGGGCAAAGGTAGGAAAAAAGATGCCGCTCAACAGCTATCTAACCTATATGAATTGCCTGAAACTAGAAGGTTTCCTATTAGTAACCCGACACTATATCAGGGAAATTCTTAAATTTACTTTAAAATTCCACTATGAAATATTTCACCCTGGCTCTATTTTTAATTTCTGTTGTTTCCTGTGCTGAAAAACCACTTGACGTGGAAACCGCTAAGAAAGTGGTGGAGCGTTTAATTGCAAAAGCAGATCAGGGCGACTGGGAAGGAATCGAAGATTTATACACTGCTGAATTCAATGCCAGTGAAACGCCCGAGATCAAAACACAAAAATTGCAACGGCTGCGTGATACCATGGGCAAAGTGCAATCGGTGGAATTTATTTCGGCAACCAATGTTGCAGAATTCGGCAGGCCGATGGAAGTGATCCTGAAATATCGCGTAGTACACGATCGGGTCACATCAATTGAAACTTTTGCTGTCCGCGAAGATGAAGGCGGTTACAAAATCGGTTCCCATATGGTGGAATCGGAGAATAATGTTATAGGAAACTAAGCTGCTGTCGCAGGAAAAATTTTTTAGAATCCGAATGTCAGTGTCGCCGATGTGGTGAATTGTTCACCCTGGAAGCGTGAAGGAGTATAGAGATTCATATCATCTCTTACATCCGACATTTCCAGTCTGAGCCGAAACACAAAATCATTCACCAGCTCGTATTGCCCCTGCAAAGCAAAAACCGTTTTTTCCCAAATAATTTTCTCCTGGAATGGATATGTCAGGATCAGGTCTTCACCTGTTACCGGATCAACTTCATTTCGATTATCAGGGTAATCAGGTCCTTTATTGGAATAATTATAGATCACATCAATTCCAAGTTTCGCTATAGGACGGCAACTCACCATGAAGAAGAGATCCTGCGCGTTATCACGGAGATGATGACCCATATTATACCGGGTAGTTTCAAAAGTCGTTTCCGGATTATAGTGCTTGTAAGCCAGTACATTATTGCGTGTATACTCAGCCGTTACAGAGAAGTTTTTCAGGATATTGGAAATTCTCACTCCTCCTTTTAAACTCCATGGATTCAGACTGTTCTTTTCAAACATCCTGCCAAAGGAAAGCTCATCAAAAAACCCTGAAGCGTAAAAATGACAGTGTTTCAGGTTCCTTACACTCAGGTCGAAGAATAGCTGAGAGTTCCCCAGAGTAGAATAGGTATGATCCAACGACTTGTAAAACATGAATGGGATAAGATATCCGGCATTAATGGTTCTTGAATAAACGATGGAATTTCCAACGCTGAAAAATAGATTACGTACAGGCTTTACTGTTATAAAATTGGCGGCCATATATTTCGGAACAAAAACCGTTGTGGTACCGGTACCATAATTTTGCGTGGCGGAAGAGTCCGCAACTTTAGAGGAAAGCCATCCATGAAAATAATTTAACTCGAACCAGTGAACCGGTTTAATATTAAGTCTTACCTGTGCGAAAGATGGCGCCCGGTTGCTGATAATGTTCGCCCCGTTATAGTTATTGCCCCATACTACATGATCTTTTACAATTCCCAGGTTCCACCAGTTTCCATTCACGGTAATGCCTCCACGCATTTCAGAATATTCCACAGCATCGCGGTTGGAGTATCCGTAAGTGGGGTTTTTAAAACTTCCACCTGTCTGGCGCGTCAATATTTCAGGTCCTGTGACAGCTTTACTCAGGTAATTATCGCGGAGATTTCCATAGACGCCCAAATGATTGCCGGCATAAAAAAGCATCTCGGCACCATTCCACCTGTGGTAAACAGTTCCGGAATCGTTGTTCCAGAATTGCCCGCCTAACACAGGGTTAAATGCAAGCATAAAGGTGGAATCACGGTAATAAAATAAATTAGGCCGGCGGGTACGCTCATTGAAAGGCTGCCTGTTTTTACCGACGTATTTTTTACCAATGTAATCGATCTGGAGAGAATCATCCATTTCCCTGGCATACTCTTTCATAAAAAAAGCAAGTTCCTTGGCCTGGCGTTTGTTTAACCGGTCGATCCTGGAGTTGATGGTTTCGAGATGAGCCGCAATATAAATTCGGGAATAAGGTTTTATTGCGCTGTTAAGCTCGATGATTTTAATATTGGCCATTTCATCCAGGAATTCATAAATGGAAGCATAATCAACATGCTGGTAAACCACCTGAGAAAATGAATGTGTCAATGGAAAATTAAGTGCAGTGATGAGTATGATGATCCTGAAGATATATTTCATACAAGCTATTTTATGTTAAAGATAATAATTTACAAGTTACCAGGATGTAGTTAACTTTTCTTGTTCCGGGTGTTTAAAAACGAGATCATCCAGTTCGCGAAGTTTACTTTATTATCCAGCATTTTCATTCGTCGTTGTTGCCACTGCTCTTTAAGGTTGGTATCGTTCAGCAATTCATCGAGTTTATTAAGCAACCCCTCACTTTCTGATGTCCGAAATCCGTATGTTAATCCGTAAGTATGCTCTAAATCTTCCAGGTATCCCAACTCGCCAACGAAATCATTAAACCGGAGTGCAGGAGTGCCCAGTACAGCCGATTCAGCAGTCATAGTCTGGCTGTCTCCAATAAACATATCTGCAAAATATAACGCGTGGTGAATATGGGAACTTTTAATAGCTATCCTGTATGACTCAAATTGCGAAGGCAAGGGTCGCTCAGAAGTGATGTATACCCTGCCGTGAGGTTTTAGCATATCAATAAGGGTAAGCGCCAGTTCGTCGTTAATACCTTGTTTGTCGACATCATGGTAAGCACCCAGTTCTGAAAACCGGATTATGAAGTTGCGTGTACCTTTTTCAAACATATGACTAACGAGACTGAAATCCGGCTTGAAATGATCGGGATGCAAATATGCCAGTTCATGATAGCTATTGTGCCCGATTTTCTTTTGTTCCCATTTCCACGCACTGCAAACATCGGGACAGATAAGGTATGTTGCGGTAGGCCCCGCCAGCATTGCGAATGATTTTACTTTTTCCAGATCATCTTCAAAAAAAGCACAGGAGGGAATTCTGAAAAATTTACCCAGTAATGCCAGTTCCGCAGAACAACCAACCAACATGGTGGGTTTTTCTTTCCTTATCACATGTGCAATGCCAAGCATTCGCCTTCCGAATTTTTTTGCGATGGCAAGTGTGTTGCCTACTGTTTTAACACCTGTTTTATGATCGATATTGATATAAGGAACACCCTCTTCAATCAGCAATTGTTCCAGCACGTCCTTCGACTTAATTAAAACAAGTACTTCCCCTGCCTTGAAGGCGCGAATAACATGTTTAAACAAATGATAATGGGCAGGATGTCCCAGGTAAAAAAGTAACTTCATTGAGAAATATAAACGAACGAATCAGAATTCTTTAAATGATTGTGTAAAGTCAAAGCATTGCTATTTTATTAATCAAGACGTTCGAAGCGGGTTCCGTAGCGGGAAAAGAAAGCAGCCATTTCTTCGCCTGACGATGAATGACCGGCACGCAACCTGCTGCCTGGAACCAGAATCATTTTCCAGTTTTTTTGCAGACACGATTTTATTTCATCAGCTCCTGCATTGAATACAATGAGTACATTATCCTTATGTGACGGCGATGGAATTTCTGAAACGTTTTTGATATAAACCAATTCAGATGTATTTCCATTTTTGGATACGGTCGCTGTGAGTTGTTGTACGGATGTATTTTTATTTATGGTAAACCCATGGTAGGAAAGGAATTCAAAAAAATCATTAAATACATTCCGTATCATTTCCTCTTTTTGGTTATCTGAAGGAGCTGCGGGATAATTTTGTTTGAGCACTTTCGCCGGATTTCCCGCTGCCAGACTATTTGCAGGAATATCTGAAGTAATGAGTGAGTCTGCTCCAATTACAACATTGTCACCCACAGTAACGCCCGGCATTACAAATACCCGCCAGGGGAGCCACACTTTTTTTCCCAGAGTTATAGGAGCAAATTTTACCGGGAAACCTTCCAGTTGATCATTCCACGAACCATGAGTAAATAATAGGCAATGTCCACCGATGCCGGTATCGTCGCCGATAATTATAGGCAGTGTAGGATTCAGGGAACTTAGTTGCATTATTATGGCACGTTTGCCCATGCGTATTTCTGACTGTGGCGTTTTCATGCCACCAATATAAACCTGTTCATTGATTCGCGCCTCTTCATCAATAAATATTTTTTCGGTATCAATAACCGACATAGAACCAATTTTAACGAGGCGGTTAATGGTGATACTACTTCCCCTGATGATGGTAAAAAATCCAATCTTCACATGGTCACCAATAGTTACCTCCCGACCAATCACTACAGCTCCTAAACTAATGGATACACCGCTCCCGATTTTGTAACCTTTTATACGGTAAAACATTATTTTGAGAAAGGATGGTAGCAAACCTATCATCAAAATATGTAAAACCGGTATGCGTTCCTTTTTTACCAGCATAATGTGTTCATCTTGAAACTATAATTCTTTTTACCACATTCTTTAAATTTTGAAATACCAGTTCCTTCGACCAGCCTACGTAATCGTCTGTCCAACGGTGTGGATGTATGTTTTGCATAATATGCGAAGGAAATTTATCTGCCTTTAATTGTTCTATAAGATGATCAGTTGAATGAATAGTGGCATTCAGTCCTTTCACCTTATCGCGAACGCTGTAATCGGCTCCATTCCAGCGACGGGAAGTATCGGTAATGTATAATACTTTGTTAAAGTCTGTATCGAAATAAGGTTCGGCTATGATACCGGAATCACGATAGTTATATTTTTCCCATATCAGCCGGTTGTCCCATTTCGATAAGGGGCTGCCATGCATGCAGATGGTGACTACCGGGTAATATTTCCGGAAGTAAGCAAGATTTTTCAAAAACTGTTCATACGCTTTCTCATAATTGCCATTGCACATGGAAAGGTCTTCATAATGATAGCCAATCTCATGACCCATGCGTGCGATTTTTTCAATGGCGTCAGGAACATTGGTTTCGTTGATGATCCTGAAGTAATAAGTCCCTTTAGCTCCGGCAGCAGCCTCAATGGCAGCAGTATTAACTGCGTTGTAGGGTTTATAATCTACATCATGTCTCAGCACATATACTTTTTCACTTGTGAAATTAGTAGTTACAAAATCTTCATAAGATAAGGTCTTGTATCCTTTTTCATGAATTGCATGAATCAGCTGGGTATAGACTTTTAACGTATAATCGCGGATCATTGGTTCGACAGCTGTAGGTGCTTTGCTACTCTATAAGTACTCAAGTTAACAATATTTTTTTCACAAAAATAACTTCATTTCTGCTTCCAAACGCATTCAACAGCATTTTTAAACCCATTTGCTGCTTTCATCAGGTTTACTTCCTCCATTATGAATCCGGCACCCCGCTTACCCATTGCAAGAGCTTCGCTTTTATGGTCGATTAACCACATGATTTTCTGAGCCGCCAATTCCCTGTTATCAAAATCAACCACAAATCCTGTCTCACCTTCTTTGATCAGGTCAAAGGTAGCACCTGCATTAGGCGAAGCAAGGCATGGCAAGCCTGCAGCCATTGCTTCATTGAGCACCAGCCCCCATATATCAAAACCTGTCTGGAACAGGAACCCGCTGCTTTTTGCGAAGAACGAGGGTAATTCTTCTTTCTGGCGAAAGCCATAAAAAGTAACGCATTTATTTAACTTATTGTCATTAACAAATTTTTCCAGATCCCGTCGGCTAATGCCTTCACCGAGGATATCCACACAAAAATCAGAACGTTGTTCGGATACTATTTTAATAGCTTCCAATAAGACCTGCACATTTTTACGGGGAACCAGGTAACCTACGTAGGTAAAATGAGTTTTATTCTCATCCGCGGAACCAGTTTTCCGTAATGCAGCTGTTTTTTCAGCAAAAAAAGAGGTGTCAACTGTATTTCTTCCAATGAAAACTTTAGAAACGGGCGCTCCGGCATTTACCAGATATTTTTTCGCAAGATTGCCGTATGCTACAAAAGCGCTTGCTGCTTTGATAAATAGCAACCTGTTCATTTTTCGCAGGAAGCTGTAATGGCGGCCTTTGATGTCAATACTTCCGCTGAAAATTATATAGGGTGTTCCGCTTAAAAGCTTATGAAAAAATACCTGTACTGTGGCACTTGAAAATCCGGCTACAATAATGGCATCAGGTTTATCGCGGCGCAATAATTTTAACAATCCACGATATAAGAAAAGTGTTTTTTCACCATCGTCACTGAATGAATGAGCTTTGTCTTCGAGGATTTCAAAATCAAAATCGATTTCGCTTTTATCAAGCTGGAACATTCTCCTCTTATAGCCTTCAGCACCAAAAACAAGTTTAAGGTGTATCTCACTTTCACGGAACTGACGCGACATCTCATTAAACAGTGGAATTCTGTAGGGATTTGGTATGTTTGTGATGAAGATTACTTTTTTCATATACTCACATCCATTTCTTAAACCAGGCCATCAGAAAATAAACAGTCCACAGATTATTGGTATAGGTGGTGTTTCCGTTACGGATTTCATTAACATGTTTTTTCAAACCTGCCTCGCTGAAAATCCCGGTGTTGCTGCAGAATTCATGCATGTGCTGCTCTACATAATCAAGCATGATTTCGCCGGCCCATTCACGAAGCGGAACACAGAAGCCCATTTTTTTACGGTAAAGGATTTCATTGGGTAAAATTCTTTCCAGTGATTTTTTAAGGATGTATTTTGGTTCGCCGTTTTTGACTTTAAAAGCCGATGGAATGCTCAGCGCTTTGTTCACCAGATTATAATCCAGGAAGGGTGTGCGGATCTCAATGCTGTTAGCCATTCCGAGCCGGTCCATACGATGGAGGTATTTTGAAGGTACCTGGAATTTGAATCCCAGGTAACACATCCAGTCGGTATCATCCAGGTATGGATTTTTTTTTCTGAGCTTGTCAAAAGCATCCCGGTGTTTTTTAATTACGGAATAGGAATCGGGGTTTGATAATTTTTTCATCCATCCCTCTTCCAGGAAATTTTTCTTGGTATGTTCCTTAAAAGCCTTTGCACCACCCCAGAAAAATTCCTGGTTGTGCAATGCTCTTGATAAAATTTCACTCTTTGGCGATTCTTCCTTCCTGTTTCCTGCCAAAGCAGCTACCGGTCCGAGCATAAACGAAGGAAGTGCGCTTAAACGGTGAAACCAAGGGTACCAATCACGGTATTTTTTCCATCCCCGGTATCCTGCAAATAATTCATCGGCACCATCACCTGTTTGTACTACGATGGTGCCATTTTCCCTGGCAAGTTTTGAAATAAAATAAATAGGAATGCAGGTGGCGTCGGCAAGGGGTTCGTCAAAGATATCTGCGATCCGGGGTAAAAGATTTGCGATATCAGCCGGGCCAACAGTTTTTTCGAAATGTTCGGTATCGAATTGTTTCGAAATCTGACGGGCATAAGTACGCTCATCATAATCGGGCTGGCCTTCAAAGCCAACTGAATAGGTCTTGACCGGCATCGTGGTGGACTGGCGCATCAATGCAACCACAGCGCTGGAATCAACTCCGCCACTTAGAAATGCGCCAACGGGAACATCGGCAACCATCCTGTAGTCAACGGCTTTTTTTAATTCATAAAATACCTGATCGGCCAGTTCTGATTCAGAATAGCCGGCGTGGTCAGTATAATTTACTTCCCAATATAATTTTCGTTCTTTAATTCCTGTTTTACCAACGGTCATGCATTCGGCCGGTGCCAGTTTCGAAATATTCCTGAACATGGTTTGAGGAGGATCGAGCTGGTTGAATGTTAAAAAATTATAGAGAGCATCATTGTCAGGCTCGGCTTTCACCCATGGCAGTGTCAGCAACGCTCTTATTTCAGAGGAGAAAGCGAAAATTCCGTTGGTAGTAATAAAATATAACGGTTTTTTACCGGACCGGTCGCGCGCTAAATATAATTCCTGTTTTTGATTATCATAAAAACCGAAAGCAAACATTCCATTAAGAACTTCCAACGCACTATGACCCTTTTTTGAATAGAGGTGCATTAATACTTCAGTGTCGCTCTGTGATTTAAAATTTTTTTCAGGTAGGTCCTTTTTTAGTTCAGCGTAATTATAAATTTCACCATTGAACACCATCAAATTTCCCTTTTCGTCATTCATAGGCTGATGCCCGGATGCAGAAAGATCGATGATGCTTAAACGCTGATGGCCAAGTGCCAGCCCGGCATTGGTATTGATGTAACTACCGTTGTCGTCAGGACCCCTGTGGGTGATAGCCCTGTTCATATTGCTGATCAGTTCGGCCGTATTTTCGGGTAAAGGAGTGCCAATACTGAATAAGCCGTTTATGCCACACATAGTTTACAAGTTCCGATAACCCGGGGTAGTTGATTAAGAGGACGGAAAGAAGTGCAAATTTAGGCTTTTTAAAGGCGCAAATCCAGGTGCAAAATAGTCGGATTTGATTTTTATAACAATTTCACTAACAAGTTACTACAATGGAAGCAACTCGGGTTTATAGTTTTAAGTCAAAACAGAAATTCTGCCGAACAGGCCTTCCAGTTTTTTGTGCCGGAAATCAAAAATTTTGCGGAGTTGATTTTTAACTAAAAGTGCGTTGGCCATTCTTCCCAAAAATCCAAGCGGTAAAGCATAGTGAACAATATCGCGCATTTCAATACCACCTGGAACTTCTTTCAAAAAATGTTGGTGATGCCAGAATGCATAAGGTCCGAAACGTTGTTCATCAACAAAATGGAATGGCGCATTCACATGGGTGATTTCCGTTACCCAGTTGATAGGAATTCCGGCTAACGGTCTCACCGTATAGGAAATTATCTGGCCGGCATACATTTTTTCAAGTTTAATGGATGAGGTTATCCTGAAATCCATTTCTTGAGGTGTGATCAGATTGAGGTTTACAGGATTGCTTAAAAAATCCCAGGCCTGCTGGCCGGAAAGGGGTAGAGTTTGGAGAGTCTGGAACGAATAAATTTTCAAAGTGGTTGTAAATTCTGGAATTCCATTTTGAGGAGGTCTGTACGCGGTAAAAACAACTTTGACAGATTAATAGTTTAAAATGGTTAATAAAAAACCAAAAACTAAAAGTCCGATGAGCATAATAATTCCAATCTGACTGAATATGTTTAAAGTCTGGTTGAAATACCAGAGTGCCAGCAACGCACCTGCCATGGCAAGAGGCACTGTAATCATAATAACAATCGGATCAATAAAACTTTCGAACTGTGCGGCAAGAATTAAATAGATTAGCAACAATGCAAGTAAGAAAGCGAATAATATATTGGATGAACTTTCGGCAAAATCCCGCGAAGGACCGGTAAGCGATGTTGAAAATGAATTGTCGAGCACTTTTTCACTGATTGCTTCCATGGCTTCAATGCCATCACCAATAGTTTTGCCCGGTGCAAGTCCTGCAGAAACAGTTGCCGACATGTAACGGTTAAAATGATAAAGTTGGGGAGGGTTGCTTTGTTCCTCCATGTTAATTACATTATCAATCTGTATGAGTTCTTCTCTATTGTTACGTTGACCGCTGAAAGCCAGTTGTAAAGTTTGAGCAATATCGGTTACTGAAACACCCAGGTCATCACCTTACCGGCCATCTCAGGGCGTAGTTCCACTTCTTCATTCGCATGAATGGTTCCTATTGCAAAAACACCTTCCTCAAGCTCTGTTTTTGAAACCACAATTCCGTTCATAATAGTTTGTTTGTTCCCTCCACCGGGGACCGGTCCCCCACCCTGTGCTGCCTGGGGTTTGTCACTCAAAAAAATTAATTTTATGGCAATCAGTACTACAATTAAAAGTGCAATGAAAATTACCGTCTTGTTTTTAAACATGGGGTTAAATTTAATGAATTGAAGACTGCAAATATATGTCGTAACATACATTAATAAGCCCGAATTTGCAATTATTTTAAAATTCAGGATTAGTGGTATTCCTTCGTTTTGTTTTCCTTAACGGGATCACTTTCACCGTTTTGAACGGTGACCTGGTTTTGATTCCGGTGCAGGAGGTGTTCATAAATGGTAATGTTTATTAGCAACATTAACATGGAATAAAAGAAATCCTCAATTGGAATTGTCCCAATGCGCAAGGCGAGGTTCTCATTGTTGTTATAAATAAGAACCGGCATGCCCGTAAGGATCCCATTTACTAATGCAAATGGAATCAGGGATACCAGGTAGGTTAGGAAAAACCGTCCAAGATAATCGGTATTAAATGCGTAAACAATTAACATCAGAAAGAGTCCGAGCAAGGTGAAGGTAACGGTGGTGTATAAACGCTCTGTAGTAGTCAGTCCGATTATAAGGAATAAAATTCCCAATACAATTGCAATTGTTTTTCCATGCGCATCAAAGGGAGTTTTTTTAAAATAATATTTCAACGATTCATGAATAAAAACGCATGCATACGGAATAAAAATAAAAAACATCCATTCTTCAAAAGGCAGGTTCACCAGGTTGTACCCAGAAACATATTCAGGGTTGAAGTGCCAGATACCGATCTCAGTAAACCAGAAATCCCATACCAGGAAAAAAGCTGCGGTGATAATGAGTGCCGGAAAAAGCGCAGGCCAGTTTTTATAAAACCGGGCGCGTTTCTCAAAGCTAAAGGCGAGTGGGATCGCAATAGAGCCCAGGTTAAGAGCCAGGTAGAGCCAGTTCAAAGGATTTATTTTTCTTCTTTAAAATATTTAAGAGGAACCAACAGCATGCCGAAGCATTCACCGTGCTCTTTATTATAGTGCTTGTGATGCATTTTATGCGCTCTGCGAATCGCTCTTAAATACCAGTTATTGCTGTTGCGGAAAATTTTGAATCGCTGATGAATAAAAATATCGTGGACCATGAAATAACAAAATCCATAAATGGCTATTCCGATACCAATGAAAAGTTTGATATCGTTTCCATCCAATACTCCGAAGAACATTAACAACACGCTGGGCAATGCAAAGATCAGGAAAAATGCATCATTTTTTTCAAAAAAGCCTACATGTCCCTGGTGATGATCACGGTGAAGTAGCCAAAGTAATCCATGCATGACATATTTATGGGTGAACCATGCCACAAACTCCATGAATAAAAAGGTGCCAATAATGGCACCTGTTTTAACTAAGAAATCCATTTCTGAAATTTTTTACAAAATTAGTAAAAGGATTCAAATTGTAAATGACTTATTTTCAACAATTTAAACACCGGGTCTACCATGTTGTTCCATTTATAACATCCTGGCCACGGAAATAGTTTTTTCATTCACCATCTATTTTGAGATATAAAACGGCTTGTTATATGAATCATTCAATTCCGTTACCTTTGCCGGCATGAGTGAGGGGAAAATGTTTAAAACGGCGATTCATTATGGTTCATTGAGTGGGATTGCAGTTATTGTATTTTATATGGCGTTGTACTATGGAGGTTTCAACGTTTTTGGTCAGATGAGTTTGCTGGGTGTTTGGATTCCGGTAGTATTCCTGGTTATGGCAACCAAATTTCACCGGTCGAATAATCTGGGTGGTTTCATGACTTACCGGCAGGGTTTGTCGGTTGGGTTCGCCACAACTATTTTCAGCATCACCTTATTCGGGTTGTTTTTTTACCTTTTCGGGACAGTGATTGATGCCAATTTACTTGATTCGTATAAATCACAGGCTGCGGAAAGCCTTGAACAGGGAAAAGAAATTTTGTCGGAACGAATGATGGATAAAGCGTATGAGAGTATTGAAACAATGACTATTTCATCACTGGCGTTCAGTGAAGCATTTAACAAAATGATAGGAGGAGTAATTTCAACACTTATTATTGCAGCTATCTACCTTCGCAAACAACAACCCATTCACGAGGCATGAATTCTCTAAATATCAGTGTGGTTATTCCTTTGTTTAACGAGGCGGAATCGTTGCCGGAACTTTGTGAATGGATTGTAAGGGTGATGGATGCCAATAGTTTTACTTATGAAATACTACTGGTAGATGATGGCAGTAAGGATGCTTCCTGGCAGGTGATCACTGACCTTGCTTCAAAAAATTCCGCTATAAAAGGAATTCGCTTTCGCAGAAATTATGGAAAGTCGGCTGCCCTTAACAGCGGCTTCGATATCGCCAAAGGTGAGGTTGTTATTACCATGGATGCAGATTTGCAGGATAGCCCGGATGAAATTCCGGAAATGTATAACATGATCCGGCAAGGTGATGACCTTGTGAGCGGCTGGAAGAAAAAGCGACATGATCCGTTATCAAAAACAATTCCCACACGGTTGTTTAACTGGACCACCCGAAGGATGAGTGGTATTCACAACCTGCATGATTTTAATTGCGGCTTGAAAGCTTACCGGTCAGAAGTTATTAAGAGTATTGAAGTGTATGGCGAAATGCACCGTTACATTCCGGTTATTGCCAAATGGGCAGGATTCAGCCGCATTTCAGAAAAAGTAGTGGAACACCGTGCACGAAAATACGGTCAGACGAAATTCGGGTTTGAACGTTTTATCAATGGATTCCTAGATTTGATTTCTATCACCTTCGTTTCAAAATTCGGTAAAAAACCCATGCATCTTTTCGGATTGTTGGGCACATTAAGTTTCTTAATCGGATTTGGTATCGCAGTAAAGCTGGCTATCGATAAATTTGCTTTCGACATTTTTAACATGACTGACAGGCCCCTCTTTTATTTCGGGATACTGGCCATGATCATCGGAACTCAATTATTTGTAGCAGGATTTTTAGGCGAACTCATCGCCAGAAGTTCGCAGGACAGGAATACTTACCTGGTTGCGGAGACGGTAGGAATCAATCAGAATTACGGATAATTATTTTTCCTGCAGGATTCCGTTAACATAAACATCAGCAGAATCCTTTGCTCCGTTTTCATTCAGGTATAACCATTCCCCTTCCTTAAGACCATCTACGAAAGTGCCTTTAATATAAGGCTTGCCATTAAGATGAAAGTGAACCAGCGTACCGTCGAATGTATCATTCGTGTAAACCCCACTCATTTTTATGCCACCATTCGTAAAGTACTTTTTGTGCGGACCATTTTTTAATCCATTGGCATAAGTGGTTTCCTCTGATAATTTACCATCGGCATAAAAATACTTCCAGGTTCCATGTGGTTTTCCGAGTTTGTAATTTTCTACGGAAGTAAGGCTATCCCTTTCATTATAATAATTCCATGTGGAATCTTTTTCCTGGCTTACATACTTCCCTGCCGCTTTAATTTTTCCATTGGGCCAATAGCTTATCAGCCGTGAAGTTTTACCATCTTTTTCATAGGTCATTTCACCTTGTTTTTGACCTTCTTTATAGTACATACTGGTAGCTCCAACGGGTTTGCCGTGCTTATAGGTGGTTTCAGAAAATAGCTGGTCATTGTCGTAGAAGCGTTTCCAGACACCTTGTTTCAGCCCTTTGGCATCGGTCCGGTTAATAGTATCGCCTTTAAATATTTTATAGTCCTGTGACCATGAAACAGTACTTAACAGGAGCAGGGGCAGGAATAGAAGGAATGGTTTCATAGTGGCAAAAATAGTAAATAGACGATTGTTTTTAACGCATTTTACTGTTGGGCATAAATAAAAGTGAATTTACTGATGGAAAGGAAAAATTTATAACTTTATAACTTTATGCCTATTCTTGTTCAGGGAACGGTTGAGAAAATAACAACGATTGGAATCCCTGCCGAAGGTATTGGATGTTTTTAACCTGACACAGTTTTACATTGTTGTCGAGGTATATAATTTAAGGGCATATTGTCACAGCTGCACTGCGGTAAATGAGTGCAGTGCCGGGGAAATCAATGTTGCAAAGGTTAAGAACTTAATACTATGAAATACAGGCTAATTTTGTTATTGATTTTATTTTATTTTTAATCCGCCGGGCAAGTTATACTAGTGTCGGAATTTCATCCTGAAAAATTTCATCCTGCAGCTTCATTGAAATATTTAATAAAAAGGAATCTCGTAACGAAAGATTCCCTTATTCAATGGATGAATTTCACAATTGAAAATAAGTTAAAATTAATCACTCCAGGCGCTGTGTTAATAGTTACCGACTCTATGTTTTATAAGTTACTTTCCGACAGTACTATGGTAAGGCAAATGCTAACTACTAATCATATCAAAGCGGTCCAGGGCAAAGAGTCACTTGAAAAAATCGCGGTGAGGTTAAATTCAGGACCCACTTTTTATAATGGAATAATTTTCAATGAGGGTGGCATATTGGCAGCACAGGAATTGATGCGGACCACCGGAGCTGATTATTTTTTAATCCTCGGTAAAGTGAGAGGGAAATCAAAGTTCAGCATTGAATATGAATTGTATGATAGAAATTTTGTAAAACTGGCAGGTAATAAGTACGAAAAGCAATTGAATATTTCCCGTACCATGTACTGGAACACCTTTTTATTTTACATGGATAAATTTGCAGAAGCTTTTTGTCGTGAATTAAATTTGGCTCATCCCTGAAAAGGTGATGCTTTTATAATTCATTCCAAACAATCGCACTTGTATTAGACAAGTCGGCAAAAACTGAGTCAATTTATTATCCTCTCAATTCGGAAGCGCAAGGCTTCCCTGAAGGTGGGAACTGTATTGTAGGTGGCCTTATCATCCTCATTGGGAAGCAGTTTGTAATTTCCTGCTTCAAGAATTTCAAGTGCTTTAAGCATCGCTTTGGGAGCTACCACGTAATTTTTCCGCACCAGCGAATTAAAGGTTTCTTTGGGACTGACTTCAAATTTAGCTTGAACAATAATAGCTCCTGCATCAATTCCTTCGGTAACAAAATGAATACTTACTCCCGTTTCTTTTTCTTTGCGGAAGAGGACCCAGAAAGGCGTAAGCCTGCCACGGTTCTTAGGTAACAAAGCATTATGACGGTTGATTACACCTATAGTCGGTATTTCGAGTAATTCTTTTTTAATTATGCTTTGACTCTGGTTGATAATGATATCAGGGCTCAGGGCTTTTAGAGATTCCCGGAAGTCCTTTGAGTTGGGAGTGGTGATATCAAAGACCGGAATGTTGTAGGAAGCTGCGGTTTGGAGTACGGACGGTGATTTAATACCGGGAAAAATCTTTGAAAGTTTTTTCCTAATCTTGAATGTGAGGGTTACTACTGCATGTTGTAAGAAGTTGATGGGTCCCATTATCAGCAACAATGAAAACAGGTATATGACTGGAGATCTTTTTTTTCCGATCACCATTCTGTCGCCTTTGGAAGTAGCTACTCCGATAATATCTTTATGGCGCCTGTGAATGATCTCCTTTATAAATGGCACTGTATAAACAGGGTCATCCATGGTTATGATAAAGATACGCATCAGGTAAATCCTTTGAGTTTACAATAGTCACGTACAGTTAAAAACGTATAGCCACGGTCACGGTAATAGGAAATTTCTTTTTCATAAAGCGGTATAGCAGCCTTGCCCAGGTTTTTCACTTTTAATTTTCCCCTGACAAGGTCGGCAAGCAGGTAACTGAAAAAATTCTTAGAACGCCGCTCGATGATTCGGGTTTCACTTTCTTCGTTAATAAACTCATTGGGGTGCACATCAAAAACAATTGGTTTTTCATGAAAATTATTTTCCGCATTCAACAGTACGTGTTGCAACTTTGTAATTACGGGAAAAATGCGCATTGTGGTACCAACATACGGAAACACTAATGCAGTTAATGGAATTTCTGTTATCGGACCATTACCTTTTTTGAAAAGATTGTCCGGATCGGTTTTGTAGGGGAGCCGTGGAGCAGTTAGCCACTTTAACTTTTTTAGACTCCCGAACGACAAAAACATATCGAACCGCTGTGATGCCACCGAACTGTCGATCTTAAAACCGGTTTGGGCTAACGCCCTGGGCGTATCGGAATTTACTCGTAAAGCAGGAGCCCTAAACGAGATTACCTCGTAACCACATACATCTTCAAGCAATTTTTTTGATTTTTCAAGATGTGTGACCTGGTCGTTATAACTGAGCACATCAAAAGCCTCATGCACCTGGTGAGAATAACCATGTGAAGCCACTTCATGACCATCGGCAATTATCATTCGCACCACATCGGGGAAATGCTCCACCATATATCCCGTAAAATAAAATGTGCTTTGAATGCCGAACTTCCGGTAAATCTCCAGCAGAATGGGCATTCCTTCCTTCAAAACCAGTTCTCCCGTCTCGTATCGGAGCTTATTGAACCAAATGGAATGATCTTCCACATCGTTGGTCCATAGGGCAAAACGTTTGGTTGGAGCAGCAGTACTTACTTGATAGTCAGCAGGTAATGACATATATTATTATGGTGGGACGGATTCGCGCGCAAAGGTACTGTTTTAAATTTTTCGATCAAGTTCAGGTTGCATCGCCCGCTGGTTCTATGCGGAAAGTAAAAAGCCGGTTTATGAAAACAAGCATGAGAGGAAAAATTAATCCCTGGTATTATTTATTAGAAAAAATGAAATGGTCAGTGTACTTTTATTTTTTAATTCATCCTCAGCACTGACCCTTCTTATTTTACTGAAAATCTATGAAAGCATATTATATCAATAGTGATCTAAGCAAAGTTTTTAAGTTGTACACTTTAGTTTTGCTCCTTGTGTTTGTGGGTTTTTCAATTGACCTTTCCGCGCAAAATAATCCGGATTCTACTCAGCGCCTTCCTGCAACAGTTTCTTCCTCGGGTCAGGTAGATCCCGGTGAGCGCTTGTTCAGGGATGTTGTGGCGATTGGTCTTGGAGTAGGTTTAGATTATGGTGGAATAGGGGTTAATTTAACAGTTTATCCTCAAAAGAATATAGGTCTTTTTGCCGGCATCGGATATGCTTTTGTCGGAGCAGGTTATAATTTTGGAGCAAAGCTTCGTATTATTCCCAATGAACGATTTATGAAAGTTTCACCATACGTTGTTGGGATGTATGGTTATAACACATTTGTAAAAGTTACGAATAAATCGGAATACGATAAGTTTTTTTACGGCACATCAGCAGGTGCAGGAGTGGATATTCGTTTTCCAATGAATAAGGGTTACCTCTCACTGGGAATTATCATCCCATTCAGAGATCCTGAAGTGGATACATATATGGACGATCTGGAAGCCACAAAAGGTGTTCGGTTTGAGAGCGAACTGTTGCCCTTTACTATATCGGTTGGTTACCGGTTTGTAATTTATTAATTGAATTTATTAATTAGAAATTTATTTTTATTGCATGCCCTTTCAAACTTATAATCGACAGAACTTATATTCGTTTTCCGCCAAAGCAAATTATTAAATGAGGTGAAAGTTTTTCTTTTACAAAAAACAATCACCTCATAATTAAGTTATAATACCATTCGGAGTGTCTTCTGATTCTGATATTTTTCGTCATACAAACTTATGATCAAAAATCCTTTGTGTGAAGCAAATTCATTCCTGAAATAATTTTCCATATCAACAACACCATAGTCAAGAATCCCTTCACGAAGTAATTTTCCTTCAGCGGAATAAATTTTAAAATTACGCCATTCTATAGTAGCCGCAGTTTCCCTGTTACATGAGTTAACATACACTGCCTTTCCCGCACCGGTTTTGGAACATCCGTAAAGATTTGTAACCATTACTTTATAAAAACCCTGGGTGCTGGCATAATAATTTTCATTGGTCGCGCCGGGTATGGCAATATCATTTTTAAGCCATTGGTACGTATAGGCCGAACCGGTAGCCTTGGCTGTAATCTCTACACTATCGCCCGCACAAAGAATGTTATTCCCGTTAAGGATTGACATACCCGGAGGAGGACCTGTTACAGCAAAAGGATTAGCGAGCCGCGTGCAACCCTGTGCATTGGTCACCAAAACCCGGTAACTTCCCGGTAAGGTTGCGGTATAATCGGGTTGATCGGCACCGGGAATGTCTACGTTTTTATGTTTCCATTGGTAAGTCAGACCGGAGCCCTGGTTAGCATTTAGTAAAGCCGTCTCACCAAAACAATAATCAGTATCACCGGTGATTACCGCTGCGGGTTTGTTGTTAATCACCCATTTTTGATCACTCACCGAACTGCATCCATTCGCATCCGTTACTATCACACGATAATTGCTTCCTACATTGGGAGAATAGGAAGGTGCCGTTCCTCCAGGTATCGGAAAACCATTTCTCAACCATTGGTAAGTAAGACCATTTCCCTGCAGGGCCTGCAAGGTAACTGGTGATATGCACAGGTAGGAAGTATCAGCGTTTACTATCAAAGCAACGGGTGCGCATTCATCAGTTGAAATAATATAAATATTACCATTACTCACATTTGCGATGTAGAGTTCTCCATAAATATCTTCCCCGAAAGCCGACATGCCAAACCCATAACTACCATAATCAGTCAGGTTATAGGAGGGATCCAAACCCCAGATGTTGCCTGAACAATAATCGGTGAACAGGTAAGTTCCGTAGAGTGAGGCGTACTTTGCTCCCCTGTAAACATATCCTCCTGTTGCTGAACATCCTGAATTGGGACCGCTGTGAGGATAAGCATACACCGGGAAATCATATGCGGAAACGCCGGAACATCCCGAAAGGTTGAAAGGATCATTACCCTCGTAACAGCGCCAGCCATAATTTTCACCACCCTGGCTGCCTGCCGGTTGAAAATTTATTTCTTCCCAATTACCCTGGCCCACGTCGGCAATCCATAGATCACCAGTGCTTTTGTCGAAACTCCATTTCCAGGGATTCCGCAAGCCGGCAGCCCAAATTTCGTCGAGAGGTGCTGATCCTAGATATGGATTGGTGGCAGGAATGGAATAGGGGAGAGTGGAGACATCAATCCGGATCATCTTCCCCAAAAGGGTTTGCATATTTTGCGAGTTATCCGAAGGATCCCCGGATCCACCACCGTCACCCAATCCGCAATAAAGATAACCATCAGGTCCAAAAACCAGGTTACCGCCCTTGTGATTGGTTTGAGCCGGTTGTGTAACGCTGAGCACAGGTTGCCTGGAAGTGGCATCCGCTAAATCAGGGTTCACCGCATCCCGGCGATAGCGTGCAATTTGTGAGTTGTTGCTGTTATCGATGAAGTAAACATAAAAATAACCATTCGAATTATAGGCGGGATCAAAAGCAAGCCCAAGAAGTCCGCGCTCATCATTCCCATCTGAAACAATACTGTCAATATCCAGGAATGGTGTGCTGACTACGCTGCCATTATCATTTAATATTTTGATTTTCCCGGCACGTTCAACGATAAAGAGCCTGCTATCGCCACTGTGGGCAATACTTACAGGAGCATCGAAACCCGATGCAAATATTGTGGCGTCAACTGTAATTTGCGCATGCATGGAAGCGCTGATCAAGCATAACAGGATCAGTAAATTTGATTTCATAAAATTAGTTTTAAGTGGTGTTGAAATGATTAAATTTTTAAAGTACCCGAACAGAGTAATTACCTGTTACCCCACATCTGTGCCGCAAATAAATCCTATGAGTGCTTCGATCACTTTAAGCTGAAGCGTTTCTTATCAGAATTCTGGTTTTCCTATACCCGTTTTTAGCTACTTTTGCGAACTAACAACCAGTTCATTCATCATAACCCAAGTCAAACACAAGACCTACTCCATGAAATTTTTTATAGATACCGCAAACCTCGCCCAGATTAAGGAAGCCGCTGAATTTGGTGTTCTTGACGGCGTAACTACCAATCCTTCTTTAATGGCAAAAGAGGGAATCAAAGGCGATGCAGCTGTGCAGCAGCACTATATCGATATCTGCAATATTGTTAAGGGAGGTGATGTGAGTGCCGAAGTACTTTCGACCGATCTGGACGGTATGATTTCGGAAGGAGAAGCGCTGGCTGCATTGCACCCCCAAATTGTTGTCAAGATTCCGATGATCCGGGATGGCATTAAAGCATTGAAATATTTTTCAGAGAAAGGCATAAAAACAAACTGCACGCTGGTGTTTTCACCCGGACAGGCCCTGTTGGCAGCAAAAGCGGGTGCTACATATGTATCACCTTTCATTGGCAGATTGGATGATGTAAGTTTTGACGGGGTGGAACTCATCGCTCAAATAGTTCACATTTACCGGAATTATGGGTATGAAACGCAGGTTTTGGCTGCTTCCATCAGGCATTCGCTTCACATCATCCGTTGCGCGGAAGCCGGCGCTGATGTGGCAACCTGTCCGCTGAGCGCGATAACTGATCTGCTTAAACATCCCCTTACAGATATCGGCCTGGCGAAATTTTTGTCTGATGCCGGTAAAAGGTAATACCACCCATTTAATCTGTCCAAAAATTTTTTTTTTTGACTTTATACAATAAGAGATTTTTGAGTAATTCCCTTTTCGGGATGGTGACGCAATTGCTCATTCAGCGAATGAAATTCCCTTGTGTTTTTGCAAGAACTGACTTCCCGGGCTCAATATTCATGGGCATCTGGCGATAATTTTCTAATATTGCATTCCTATCTCTGCAGGAGCGCCATTTATGAGCAAAAAAGTTATCGTTAAAAAGCCTCTTCCTATCTTAAAACCCGCCAAGGTCGAAGATCCTAATGCGTTTGCGAAATGGGAGCTCTACCTTAATACAAACCGGGTTAAACTATTACTTATAATCCCCCTGGTTTTAGGTACTTTATTCGCACTGCTGACTTTTGATGTTAAGATCAGCGAAGGGAATGACGATGCCATGTATATTGAAGCAGCTACTAAATATGCTGCCGATTTTACTGGATATTATTATACGGCTAACGCTCCCATGTACCCGATGATACTTGGTGTGGTAACCATGATTGCAGGGTTTAATCTTACCTTATACAAGTTATTGAATGTAGTTTTTTTCCTGCTTCATCTTTTGCTTATGTATGCTGCTTTTCGCAGAAGAATTCCTTATTCCATTCTCTTTCCTGTTCTGTTGTTAACGGCAGTAAATTCTTATTTCCTGTATTATGCCAGCCAAACCTACACTGAAATGTTGTTTGTGACTTTACAGGCAATTTTCTTTTTAGTCTTTTTTAAATGGCAGGAACAGTTAAGAGGGCTGGTTAGTAAGAGCGGGTCATCCTGGCAATCTTTATATAATACCATTTTGCCACCGGTACCTGAAATAGGTAATTACCCCATTGCCCGAATCAGGGGAGCTTTAGTAATCGGACTCGTTTTATTCCTGATGACATTTTGCAAAAATATCGCAATAGGAATGTTAGGTGCTTTAATTGTATTTTTTGTTATCGGAAGAAATTGGAAAAGCCTGATTGATGTCGTAGCCGGTTATGTAATTGTAAGGTTATCTTTCGAAGGTTTAAAAACTGCAATTTGGGGGGCTAGTGATCAATATGGTGCTCAGTCTGCGATATTACTTCAAAAGGATGCTTATAATGCTGCCGCCGGAAAGGAAGATTTCAATGGTTTTATCACCCGTTTTTTTGATAATTTTGATCTGTACACTTCAAAGCGTTTGTTCCAGGTGTTGGGATTCAAGGATCCGGATAGTAATGAAACGCATACCATTTTATCGTTACTGGTAGTTTTTCTTCTGGCATTTGCCGCCTGGAGAATTTATGTTGAACTTAAAAAAACCGGGTTTTTCTCTAAGATAGCTGCCACAACAAACTCTGATTTTCCACGAAACATTTTGCTTGTATTTATTTACATCTGTACAATGCATTTTCTTACCTATTTAGTGTTGCAAACCCGCTGGGATCAACCGCGGTTGATCATGGTTTATGCGCCAATGGTAGTGATGGTAATTTTATACGGGTTATATTCATATTTTAGCAAATCAGGTTTAACCGGAAGGATGGGTTATTTATTGGTAGCAGTTGTTATTGTTGGAAGCAGTTTATTATCGACGGTAAAAAAATCGATTGCGAATTATCCGGTATTAAAGAAGAATCTGCAGGGGGATTTGTATTACGGGTACACCGCCGACTGGGAAAATTTTTTACGCCTTAGTGCATGGTGTGCCGACAGCCTCCCTGAAGGAAGCCTGGTTGCCAGCCGAAAGGCACCCATGAGTTTTGTGTATGGAAAAGGGAAACCATTTTTCCCAGTTTATAGTGTTCCTGCTGTTGACACCACCACCAACATGAGCCATCCTGATACGGTACTGGCCTTATTCCGTGATAATAAAGTGACACATGTAATGTTGGGAAGTCTTCGCAGAAATCCCAATAAGGTTGACGGATATATTATTAATACCCTGCACCGGATGCTGCAACCGGTAGCGCAAAAGTATCCAGAGAAAGTCAGATTGGTTAAGCAAATCGGAGATACCGAGCCTGCGTATTTGTATGAGATTAGAGATTAAAATGAGGCGGCTCAAATTAAAAGAAATAGAAGAACATGATTTGGATTCTCCTGAAAGATCTTTGATTCACAAAAACATCATTCAGCAGAAGCAATTCTTAAAATCATTGTATATTGACTGGTATAACCATTTGAAAAAGTATTCCGGATATTCTAATGAGGGTGTTTTTGTGGAGTTAGGAAGTGGCGGTGGCTTTGCAAAAGAAATCATGTCAAATGTAATTACATCCGATGTTATCAGTTTACCGGATATAGATTTAGTTTTTGGTGGTGAGAATATGCCCTTTGAAAATGAATCGGTTGATGGAATTATGATGATTGATGTTTTTCATCACATTCCTGATCCCAGGGGTTTTTTATCAGAGGTAAACCGAACTTTGAAACCTGGAGGAAAATTAGTGATGTCGGAACCTTGGAACTCGGCCTGGCCCAGATTCATATTTCAAAATTTTCATCATGAACCTTTCGATCCTTCCGGTAAATGGGGAATTATTAATAATGGTTCCTTATCAGGTGCTAATGGGGCATTGCCATGGATTGTTTTTGAGAGGGATAGGAAAATTTTTGAAAAGGAGTATCCCAACTTAAAGATTGAAACAATAAAATACCATACTGCATTTCGTTATTTACTCAGCGGCGGACTTACAATGAAACAATTAATACCCGGGTTCCTTTTTAAGTTTGCTTCCGGTATGGATCATTTGCTTTCATTTTTCAAATTTTCAATGTTCGCATTTATTATTGTCAGAAAAGTATGATTGAAAATATACAAATTAAAAAGCAGGAAATTAAAAACTATTTTGAAGGTTTGGCTTTAAGTCCTACTGGAATAAATAGAAAACACAATTATTATTGGAATGAAATAATAAATTATTGTAATTATTTTTCAAATGATACATTAAGTGTAATTGAAATCGGTTGCGGGGCAGGAGATCTCATCGGCTCTATTAAAGGTGGACGTAAAGCCGGTATTGACTTCAGCTCCAATATGATCTCCGTTGCCAAACAAAAGTTTCCGGGAACAGCATTTTATTTAATGGATGCCGAGGAACTTCATCTGGAGGAAAAATTTGATTTGATTATAATTTCTAATCTAATAGGGTATACGCCTGATATTCAAAAAGTTTTTGAAGAAATTAAAAAAATAAGTCATCCTCAAACTAAAGTGATTGTTACTTATTACAATCATTTATGGGAACCATTATTAAAATTTTTTGAAAAAACCGGACTGAAAACACCAACTCCTACCCAGAACTGGTTAACTCAATCTGATATAAGGAATTTACTTTATATATCCGGTTTTGATGTTTACCGCGAATCAAAAAGAATGTTACTTCCAGTTTATATCCCGCTGATTTCCGGTTTTCTTAACAAGTATGTTGCGACGCTGCCTATCATAAAAACTTTCACCATCAATAATTATTCGTTCGCTAAACCCTTTTTGAATGAAATGGAAAATGTTCCTGAGGAATGTTCAGTTTCTATTGTGATACCTGCACGAAATGAATCCGGAAATATTGAAAACGGGCTTTTGAGAATTCCGAAATTCGGCACAAAACAACAAATTATTTTTGTTGAAGGTAATTCCACTGATGATACCTGGGAAAAAATCAGGGAAATAGCTCAAAAATATTCCGGCGAACACGAAATTGTAATAGCAAAGCAGGAAGGAAAAGGAAAATATGATGCGGTCAAAAAAGGGTTTTCACTTGCTACCGGGGATGTGTTGATGATTCTCGATGCGGATTTAACAGTACCACCTGAAGACCTTCCTAAATTTTATAATACCCTTGTTTCAGGTAAAGGTGATTTTATAAATGGTTGCAGGTTGGTTTATCCAATGGAAAAGCAAGCCATGCGTTTTTTGAATATTATCGGAAATAAATTTTTCAGTATTATGTTCTCATGGCTACTTTCTCAACCTCTGAAAGATACCCTTTGCGGAACTAAAGTCATTCGCAGAACCGATTACTTGAAGCTTGCAGCTAATAGAAAATTTTTTGGTGATTTTGATCCATTCGGCGATTTTGATTTACTATTTGGAGCTTTTAAGCTGAATCTTAAAATTGTTGAACTCCCAATACGGTATCAGGATAGAACCTATGGAGAAACAAATATTTCCAGGTTCAGGCACGGTTTAATCCTGCTTCGTATGTGCGTCTTTGCAATGCGAAAAATTAAATTTATTTAGGCCTTTTATTCCTCCTCCATCTTTCTACCCGCTTCCATACACCATAATAATTCATCGATAAAAGTTTTTGCGCGTTTGTCGGTGGCGGTTGGGTCTGACGGTTCACCCTTTTCGCTGAATGTTTCACCTACCTTGGAAACAGGAAACACAGCAGGGACTGTCCATGCATGCATTTTCCAGAGCGTGAATTGTAAAGAGGTAATAACCTGCGAACCTCCAAAGGCTCCACTGCTGACCGTTGAAATGGCTACTGGTTTGCGATGCCATTCTTCGTACAACAGGTCTATTGCATTTTTTAAAGCAGGAGGATAACCACCGTTGTATTCCGGTGTAACAATAAGAATACCTTCCGCCCCTTTAATTTTAGCTGAAAAATCGAGCATTCCTTCGGTAGGCTCTTTTTGAAACTGAAGACGCTCGTCAAAAACAGGGAAATTATATTCTTTTAAATCGAGAATTTCTACGGTTGCGAGTTGGTTGGTCTCTATGTAATTTTTAAAATAGTCAACTACTCTCGGACTTTTACGGCCAGTGCGGACACTGGAAATAATGATGGTGATTTTTGGCATATAAGGAAGATGAATTTAGTTTTGATGTAGGTTTCTTCGAATATACGGAAAATTTTATCTTTTTAAAAATAAGTGGAGATGCCGAAACTGAAGCCTGCGGTTTTTGCGGGGTCGTTGTCGAGGAGATCGGATTGACGCTGGATGCGGTAATTTAAACGGAACACGGTTTGTGAAGTGGGCCGGAAACTAATCGCTGGCATGATGCTCTTTAACTCATCGCCGATAGCTGTATTGGTTTCACGGAAGCGCCCGGTGTTCCAGTCTACATATTCCAACCGACAAGCTACATTCAAAACAGCATCTTCCCACCCTAACATTTTTCTTTTCAAAACGGGCTGAACAAAATCAATAAAACCACCCTGCTGCCGGTTACCGTATTGCTGCGAATACGTTGAAGGAATATCTACATATACCCAAGCGTATTCGGCAGTAATGAAGGTTTGCGAGAAGGGAATTGTTACATTGTAATCGATGGCAAACACGTCACACCTTCTTTTTTTATCTAGAATAATTCCGTCATCTTCAAAATTATTATAAATTCCTCCCATCCAGGAAAGTCCAATTTCACCCATTGCATTGTGCCTCACGGCAACCTTTGCTGTCACCAACGGAGTGCCGCTTACCGATTCTTCAAAGCGATCTTCGTTGTCCTTTGTTGCGGGCAAAAAAGTTTTATTTTCACTGTTATCCGTGATGGAATTGTCAAATCCTCCTGTAAGATAAGCTTCATAACCAAACATCCAATCATTAGCATAGGTCTTTCCGAAAATTCCGAAACCGGCATTGCTCCAGGTAGCCGGTAACAATTGCGTGGCTGAAATGGGCCGGTCGGTGAACTCCCATTTAGGACCGTCATGATTCTGGTTAAAGCCACCAATAGGATTCATCACAATACCTGCCCGTAAATTGACCAGCGGATGAAACTCCACATCAATGGATGCAAATTCAATTGCAATTTCTTTCCCGCCTTCTTCAAATTCAATTTCACTCAGAAATTTAATTCGTTTGCTAACCGTGGAAGCAACAAAAAGAGTCATGCGGCGCATCTGGAACTGGTGGCCTTCTGTAACACCATCCGTGCCTATATGCTGCCAGTTGACTTCTGCATAACCACCTACTGATACCGGAAGTTTGCCTATTCCCAAAAATGGCCTGTCATATACCGCGTCCATGTTTAGTTTTTGATTGGTGGAATCCGTATCAATGCGATAAAAAAGTGTTGAGTCGATTTGTGCAAACGCCTGTACTGCTCCCAGCAGAAAACACAACAGGAGGAAATTAATTTTCTTCATCACGCTTTGAGTGAAATTTTAACCTGGTTATTTTCCAGAATTACGGGAAACTTACGAAGCGACTGGTTAGCAGGTCCTGTTCTCACAATTCCCTGTCTGTCGAATTCACTTCCATGTGCTGCGCAATGCAGTTTTTCGCCGTAAGCAGTTAGTTCATTACCCTGGTGGGTGCATTTCATAAGTAAAGCGGAATAGTCGGTTTCTGATAACCTGTAAACGCACACCGGGTATTTCATTTGTGGATGCTTTACGATGACATATTTACGATAAGTAGTTAATTCTTTTTTCACCTGTGAAAATTCATCAGCTGATATAATTAGGTAGTCACCTGTCACGTTGCCACTTACCATTTTACTCCCGGCACATCCTGAAATAAGTACCGAAAACATGCTGCCACCTATACAGGCAACTCCGCAAGTTTTTAAAAATGTTTTCCGATTCATCAAAGTGATTCCAGGAATTTAATTAACAAGTTTTTATCCCCTGCTGAAAGTTGCTGAAAATTCATCCGGCTTTGTTCAGCTTCGCCCCCATGAAGTAAAATTGCTTCCCCGATACTTCGTGCACGGCCATCATGCATTAAAAAATAATGCCCTCCCTGTGATTTCGGTGATAAACCCAATCCCCATAAAGGCGGCGTGCGCCATTCATAAGTTTTTGCACCTCCCTCAGTATAACCATCGTCGAGACCGCTGCCCATATCATGTAACAATAAATCAGTATAGGGATGGAAAATGGTATTGGAAAGCGCCGCAATTGGTGAAGGGCCTGTTTTCAGCGACTGCCGGTGACAATTTTCACATCCCAACTGTATAAAAATATTTTTTCCTGCTATAACTTCGGCCGATTCTGCATTTCGTTGTATGGGGGCCTTTAGCATCTGCAGGTAGGCCACAACGTTATTTACAACATTGTTGGTCACTTCCGGATCTCCATCCAGACCACTGAAGGGATCAGTGGCGAAATAAGTAGAGCTCACACCCATGTCCTGGTTATACGCAGTAACAGTTTGTTGATGCAGGTCAAAGGTTGCTGCTTTTTTTCCAAAACGACAAATAAACTTGCCATTCTGTGTGGAGGCACCGGCAGGTATTATCACATACCCGGGAACGTTATTCCAATTAGGAACACCTGAAATGCCATCACCATCCGAATCATTCGGATCAGCCATGGCAAGAATGTCGGCATCGCTAACTAATTCCAGAAAACCAAGACCTGTGTTAGCAGGAGGTGTGAAGCGGGAATGAGTGGCACCGGTTGGTATTGTTTCCGGAAGGTAACCCGGTAATGCACGGTTCTGGAGTTGTGGACCTCCCATATGCAGAAACTGATTGCCCGTACTGTCTGTTTGGCCGAAACGTGTAAGTGTGGTAAAAGGCGTTCCCTTGCCATCGCCTGCATGACAACCACCGCAGCTCGTGGCTACAAACAAGGGCCCTAACCCGTTGGTAGAATTGAACAAATCATTGTTAAAAGCTACATCCCCGGCAAGAAATTGAGCATTCTGAGCCAGAGTCAATCCCGCTACTGGTCCGTCCAATACCTCTTCATCATCCGGAAGAGGGGGTTCAAATTTGGTGCATGCCACTAGTAATGCCAGTGACATTACCAGGAAAACCGTCTTTTTATAACGAACAAGTGCAACCATGATTAACCTAAATTATAAATTATATCCGCAAAGATATAAAAGTTAGGTTAGTCTAACTAATTTTGTTCAAAATATGAATACTATTATTGCAATTCTATAATAATCAAGTATATAAGAAACAAAATATTCCCCAAAAGGATTAATTACGAGTAATTGTTGCTATTTAAATTTCTCAGCGTGAGGGTTTTGATTTCATGCCTCCTACAACGTAATGCATGATAATTACTTTTTCTGCATTCGGATTGGTGGTAATTGCCAAATGGGTATTGGTGAGGGCGATGATTGTAAAAATAAGCGGTGAAGTAATATTTTGATTATCAAAATCGGTATTAACAATTTCCATTTTGATTTCATCGGCCTTCCATTTTCCATTAATCATCACCCCATCTTCCAGGCTCCTGAATGTACCATCGGGATCAAATTCAAGAAAATTTTGTTGCATTTTTTTATCCGGAGAAATCTTTTTCCCCGACTCTTTTATTTCAAGAGCATTCAATTGCCAGCGCTGGCACAGGTTAGTACGAAAAATATCTCTTGTTTGGGCAACTGAAAATGTACTGCCAGCCAGGATAATTATAATTGAGGCTATGAAATTTTTCATGAGTATGGGTATCAAACAGGTGTATTCCTGTTATCAAAACTAACAGGCACTGTTTTGCAATATAATAAAGATACCACATTGAACGGGTAAAAACAAGCGAAATCTTACAACCGTATCATAAACTTCGGGCTATGACCAGTCTTTAAACTCCCCTGTCGATTTTATTTCTGATCTTGGGAACAGTTTTCAGGTAAGCCCACACAGCTTTCAACTCAAGTTCCGTCAGTTGTACAAATGGAAGCATAGGAGGTCGCAATGCAGGGCCGTTGGGATGAATTCCAAACTTAACTGCATTAATAAATTGTTCTTCTGTCCATTTTCCCAATCCCGTTTCTTCATCGGGTGTTAAATTTCTTGAAACAATTTTAGATCCGTCAGCAGTTCCGATCTGGTTGCCGCCCCCAAAAAAGCCTTCTGATTTTTCAGGCTCCAGCATATTCATTGTTTCGAACGATTTGGAATGACAGGCATAACATTCAAGCTGGTAAAGTGTCAGGTATTTTCCCCATTCCAAGTGGTTGGTGGTATCGGGATCTGGTATGGGTGCGGTGGGATAATCGAATGGTTTGAACGCTACAAAACTTAGAAACTTAGTAAGAAAAGAGGGATTTGATTCCGGCAATTCCGATTGTACTGCCTGCACTTCAGGCCTGTCGGAACGGAGATACGCTACTATAGCATACATATCTTCATCAGAAATATGCACCATTTTAGGCATATATGGTGGCACATACTGACCTGTTTGCGGATGAACCCCCGTGCGTAAAAAATAGATGAGATCACTGTCGGTCCACTTCCCTATTCCAAACTCTTTATCATTGGTAATGTTTTTAGCATTGATAACACCAAATTCAGGTATTTCAATCATGTGCTTCCCCGTAAGGGCATTTTTTTCACCATCAAGGTGGCAGTGCTGGCATAGCATAGCGGCAATTTTAGCTCCACGCTCCACACGTTCAGGTGTAACAGTCACATCCGGAACCTGTGGTACTTTTGCTTCATATTCAGGAATGCCCCTGATAGCTATAAAGGAAGCAAATCCTGTAGCACCCACAGCGACAATCAGAATCAGGATACCAATAATTTTAAGTAGTTTTTTCATAGGTTGGAGTTTCATGGTAAGCTGCTGTAAATATAAAAAGGTTACCGGTAAATAAAAAATAATCTAAATTTCACAAGCACTTTCTCATCAGTTTTTTTATCTTATTTTGCAGTCACAATGGAACATCCTAATTCAATCCGTCTTAATAAGTTTATTGCTGAAAGCGGCATTTGTTCGCGTCGCGAGGCAGACCGTTTTATTGAAAAGGGCGTTGTGCTTATCAACGGCCGAAAAGCAAAGATTGGGGATCTTGTTATGCCGGGTGATAAGGTTACGGTTAACGGATTGCAACTCGAGCCGCGCGTGGCGGAAGATAAAATTTATATCGCCTTAAATAAACCTGTTGGTGTTACGTGTACCACCGAGGAAAGTACCCGTGGCAATATTGTTGATTTTGTGAATCACAGTGCACGCGTTTTTCCCATTGGACGACTTGATAAAGATTCGCAGGGTCTTATCTTCATGACTAACGATGGGGATATTGTAAATAAAATTCTGCGTGCTGAGAATGCACATGAAAAAGAATACCTGGTCACTGTCAACAAACCTATTACTGAGCACTTCCTTGGCGGGATGGCGGGCGGGGTTCCCGTGTTGGGTATCGTCACCCGGAAATGCAAGATCAGCATGGAATCGCCGTTTATTTTTCGAATCACCCTCATACAGGGATTGAACCGGCAAATCCGCAGGATGTGTGAACATTTTGGTTATGAGGTTACCAAACTGGAACGTGTTCGGATTATGAATGTGGGGCTCAAAGGACTTCCTCCCGGTGACTGGCGCGATTTAACACCCGCCGAATTGCAGGGTATTTTTAAACTGATCGCATCCTCCTCATCAGATAGTGTGAAGTCCCAATCTCCAAAGAAAACCGAAGCAATCCCCAAAGGGAGGCCGTCGAAGCAGTTGACAAAAAATCATGCAACTCCGGGAAACCGTGAAAGATATAGTGGCAAAAATAAAGATAGCCGGCATCCGGGTGGTGGTCGCTCAGGTGGATCCAAGAAGAGTGGCCGTCGACGATAGTCTCATTTTAAAACATAAAACCGCATTTCTAACATTTAACAAGGTCTGGGTGGTATCTTTGCACTTACCTTCATTATGACCTCCAGCCAAAATTCACCGGGAATTGAAACAGCCGAGAGTAAAATCGGCAAACAGCTTTATGCGTATCAGCATAAGGCTATTAATGAGATCCTGGGCCGCCTGAAAGATCATCCTTCACGGTATAACCTTTTATATCAACTTCCTACAGGTGGGGGGAAAACGGTTATTTTTTCTGAAATCGCAAAGCGTTACATTCAAAGTACAGGTAAAAAAGTGATGATTCTCACGCACCGGTTGGAATTATGTGCACAGACTTCACGTATGCTGGATGAATTCGGAGTGTCGAATAAAATTATCGACAGTGCTGTTAAGGAACTACCTGTTCCGAATGACTTTATGTGTTTTGTAGCAATGGTGGAGACACTCAACAATCGTTTGCGCGATAAGATTCTTAATCTCGACAACATCGGTTTGATGATTGTAGATGAAGCGCACTATAATTCGTTTGGCAAACTGCTGCGCTTCTATGAAAAAGGTGTTGTACTCGGTGTGACCGCCACTCCGCTCAGTTCCAACATTACCATTCGCATGTGCGATAATTATGATGAACTGATCGTTGGTGAAAGCATTTCATCGCTTATTGATATGGGTTTCCTGGCGAAAGCCACCACGTATCATTACCATGTGGGATTGACTTCACTCAAAGTAGGGCGATCAGGCGACTATACCGTTAGCTCGTCGGAACATATTTATAACAATCACGCTATGCAGGATAAACTGCTGAGCGCTTACAGGGAACAAAGCCTTGGTAAAAAAACCCTTATTTTCAATAACGGGATTGCCACCTCCCAATATGTTTTTGCAACATTCCAGGAAGCAGGTTATGATATTAAACACCTCGATCATACACACAGCGCTAAAGAACGAAAAGAAATTCTTCAATGGTTCAAAGAAAAATCTGATGCGATACTAACGTCGGTGAGTATACTAACAACAGGATTTGATGAACCTACTGTTGAAAGTATTATTTTGAACCGTGCTACCAAATCACTCACGCTTTATTTCCAGATGATCGGCCGTGGTTCACGCGTTCTTCCCGATAAAAAGGAATTCATAGTGATTGATCTGGGTAATAACCTCAACCGTTTCGGACTCTGGGATGAACCGATCGACTGGGCAGCGATTTTTAAATCTCCCGAGATGTATTATGCCGGAATTATCAGTGATGAAGCTATTGAGCAGAGTTATAAATATGAAATGCCGGAAGAATTATGCAGTAAATTCAATAAGTCAAAAGAAATATATTTCGATGTACCTGCTACTCACAGACTGGCAATTAGTAAAGGTCAGCGGCCAAAGGAAGTTATTGAAAGCTCCATAAAGCAACACCTGAATATGTGTCTTGAAAACAGTTCAGGACTTGAAGAGTCTCTGCACCTTGCAACATTGTTAAAAGATGAAATTGAATTCCGTGTACGAGTGTACGCGCGTTGCCTGAGCAAGACTTCGGAGAGTTATGTGAAATGGTTGCAGGATGATTATAAACGTCATTTAAAAGCTGCCTTGATCCGGGTGAACAGCCAGCTTTCACACCAGGATTTGTAATCCAATAACAAGTTTTTTTTCGTGTACTTTCTTTTTTGAAAAGTAAATTTTCGGACCCTTATTATTTGCCAAAAAATAAACGCAAAAAAAATGCCCCACCATTTGGATTTGGTGAGGCATTTTTTGAGATATACAAAAATTACTTGATAACAGAGAAGCGCTGAGTATACTCTTTGCCGCTGCTTGTAACTTTTACAGAATAGTTGCCTTTTGCAAAAGCAGATACATCAACTTTAGTGTTGGTATTAACATTATTGATGATTTTAACCAACATGCCAAGTGAATTGTAGATGGCAATGTTAGCATTGCTGATGGTCTTATCTAAAGTGATAGTAAGTTCAGAAGTAGCAGGAGAAGGATAAACACCAACAAGTGTTGAGTTAGCATTTACTTCATTGATACCTGTAGGTGTACCGAAATTAATACGCAGGTTGTAAGTTACTGCGAAACCGAAATCTTCTGCAGTAGCCCATCCGTTAACTGCTGGCGGCGTAGGAATAGAATTCCATGAAACATAAACCGTTCCGGGAGTAACAATCTGGTTAGTAGTTCCAAGTGGAACAATTGAATCTACTTCATGAATACCAACATAATACTGTCCGGGAGTCAATGCAAGTGAAGCACCATCGATAGGCAATGTGAACCACTGACCACCTGTAGCGATAGTTCCAGGCAATACGTTTAATGTAGTAGTAGTAGCCAGAATGGTAAGGCTTGGTGTTCCGCCAACTGGTTGTGCATGAATGGTTGCATAAACCGGTGAACCTGCAGGGTTAGGATCAAACGCATCGGTAAGGAAGAAAGAAACTGAAGTCAGATCAGTAGCATTACTTACTTCGAAATTTTGTCCCACAATACCATCAGCAGGACCGGCACCAATTCCTAAAGAACCAGTCGTTGCATTGTTATCACGTGCGAAAACAGAATCCGTAATAGCAGTTACAATAGATTGTGAAATATCGTTTGCAGAATTAGCATCACCTGGGTATGTAAGAGTTACTCTTGCGCGAAGATTTGCTATGGTTGCAGGTGTGAAACTTCCTGTTGTTGTTACTACAGATGTAGAGCCTGGGTTGATGCTAGGTAGTGTAACACTTTCTGAAAACACAACAGTAGCAGCTACTGTATCAACAACTTCAAACAGTGCTGAACCACCCGAAGTTGCATTCAGCCCGTTATTTTTAACAGAACCTGAAAGAGTAGCACCAGTAACCTGGGAAAGAGGAATTCTTGTGTATTCGTTGTTAAGAGCTGCAACAGAAACTGCTTCAACATCAAATGCAGCCGGTGTAAATACTTCCAGCTGATCTATTCCGATCAGGTCGCTGTTGTTACCTGAAGGACCACCACCAACAACCGCATAACGGATTGCAAAACGTGCAGTTGTACCTGCAGAAGGGGCAATAAACTGATCTTGTAACCAAGCTCCGGTGGTGTTCACTTTAAAGTTAGCCAATTGTACCCAGGTTGTAGCTTCTGGTGTAGAATCTCCTACAGCAGAATACATAACACGAATGGAATCAGGGAACGTGGAAGCTTGTGGAGAACGTGAATAAAAAGAAATCACATCACCAATTGCAACATCCAGTGCTGGAAGTACTAACCAGTTATCGATATTATTTGTGCCTGTAACTGAATTGAAATTAGAACTCACATACTCACCGGATCCGTTATTAAAATCAGGCCAGTTAGCAATGTTTCCCTGGAACCAGGCAGCAGTAGTACCCATTGCACCTGCACCACGGTAATAGGGAAGGTAGCCACGGGCTTTTAGCCCATTGGTATCACTTGGCTGACTGAAATCGTCAACATAAGCAACAGCTCCCGAAGGAATTCCACCTTTATTAACAGAATTGTTGATTTGAACACCGGATGATGGGTTCGTGAAAGTCATAGCCGTTTTAGCAGCTTTTGCTTCAATATGACTATTGCGGCTCAATGTTGACGGATCAACGTTGTTCACAACCTGACTGAAAGCCTGCAGGCTCAGGCAGCCGGCCAAAGTAACGAGTAAAGTGATTTTTTTCATTTATAAGGTTTGTTAGTTAGAAATTTTAAGGGTGCAATTTAGACATTTGATTTCAAGTTAAACCAATAAAATTCCAATAATTTTAAGATACAAAGCGTTGTAAATCAAATTATTGAAAGTTATTAACACTCAGCTTTTCGCCTTACGGGATGATTTTGACTAATTTCATCAGATTAAAGGGCCTCAGGTGTTGAATAGTATCACCGGATTTCCCCAAATTTCAGGGAAATAAAAAACCGGAAAACAGCCATCCAATCATTGGATATGGAGGATTTCCAAAACACGCCCATGAAATTCAATTTTTTCACCACGGACTTTATTTCGCAGGATCATTCCTATAGGCGAGGCGAGTGAAATGGCATAAAAAATTTTGTCGCCGGCAATAATTTTTCCCATGGCAATGGAAATAAAATAATTTTCATGATTGGTCATAACAAGACTTCCGGCCTCTACCTTTTCATAATTACGGCGAATATCAATTTGTGAAAGTTCCTGCTGTTGATGCAGGGATTTGTTTAACTGGATTTCGTTGGTATCAATTTCCATTTGCATCATGGCCCTTCCGGTTTCAAATTTGTCGCCGGCACTGCTCTTGGTATCATTGTTCCTCGATTCCTTTGCTGATGCGATGGCGTGCATGGCATCACTAACTTTCTCAGAAAGCGAATCCGATATTTGCTTTAAAATTTGTTCTTTAATTGTAGCTGGATTGTTCACGGATGCATGGGATTAGTAAAACCATTGTTCTTTAAAGGGAAAACAATAATAGTAAAAAAAAGCGGAGGGAAAAAACTGGAAATTACTTTGGCAGAGTTACTCATCTTAAATTACTCACCAAGGTTTTTATAAGATATGTGATTAAATATTCCGTACAAAATCAGGTAACAAAACTTATTACAATTCTTTTTTCATACAAACGCTCGTAACAACATTGGCATATTGCCCATAATTGGGTATGCGTGTATAGCCGGATTTATAGTACAGCGAAATAGCTTCAGGTTGCTTTTGTCCCGTTTCCAAAACGCATTCAGAAAAATCCAGTTCCTTAGCCCAGCCTTCAAGATTTTTTAAGATTTCAGATGCAATGCCTTTGCCGCGCAGTGATTCTTTCACATACATTCTTTTTATTTCGACAATGCCGGGGGCCAAATATTTGAAAGCACCACATCCTACAGCGTCATTGCCGGAATAACAAACAATTACATTTTTAATGTCATCAGATTTGTTGTACTGTCCAAAAAAAGCATGGTCATCACCATCAAGGAGTTTTAATTCGGCATCGAGCAACCTGACTAATTCCAGGTATCCGGAATCAGCGGAGTTGGTCCTTTGAAAATTAATCATAACTAAAAACGAATTAGCTGATTCTATTATTTCTTCTTGCCTGTTAACATTTTCAGCATGTTCACTTCCATCTCCGTAAGGTATCTCCATCGTCCTCTTGGCAGATCTTTTTTAGTGAGGCCGGCAAAATAAACACGATCCAGTTTGCGGACTTTATATTCCATTGCTTCAAAAATACGTCGCACCACGCGGTTGCGACCGGAATGCAATTCTACGCCAATTACATTTTTTTCGGTTGGAGATTCATAATGTATTTCATCAACGCTTGCAGGTCCGTCTTCGAGTTCAATACCTTCCGCAGCGCGAACCATGTCTTCCTGCGTAAGATTGTTGTCGAGTTCTACCTGGTAAATTTTCTTTACGTTACTACTGGGGTGGGTAAGGCGTTTGGTGAGTTCGCCGTCATTAGTCAACAATAAAAGTCCGGTTGTGTTTCGGTCGAGTCGGCCTACTGGAAAAATACGTTCTTTACCTGCATCGTGCACCAGGTTCATTACAGTTTTACGTTCTTCCGGATCATCGGTTGTAGTAATATAATCTTTAGGTTTATTCAATAAAACATAAACCATGGTTTCAGTTTTCAGGGTTTGATCGTTGAATTTTACTTCATCGCCCGGGTTAACTTTTATTCCCAGTTCCGTAACCACCACACCATTCACTGAAATAACTCCCGCGGTAATTAAATCATCCGCCTCGCGACGGGAACAAATACCTGCGTTGGCAATGTATTTGTTTAATCGCACTGCACCGGGTGCTGCTGATTCACTTTCACCGTCCGCCTGTTTTTTCTTGTAAGATTCCCTTCTTTTAGGAGCTTTGTCACCAGATTTTGTATCAAACCTTCCTCTCATTTGTTTTGAATGATCGCGATCAGAATATTTTTCACGCTTTTTCTCAAAAGGTTTTTTCTTGAATGCAGGACGTGATTCGTCACGTGCAGGTCTTGCAGTTTCATCTGCATTTCTGGCCGGCCTTTCGGGACGATCGTCTCTTGATGACCGTGCCTTGTAGGCAGCATAAGATCCCTCTCTTACAGGCTTATCAGTTCTGCCTTCGCGGGAAGAAGTTTCTTCCGGATTGCGCGACCGAGAGTCTTCCCTGTCAGTCCTGTCTGACCGTGGTGCAATATCCGGGCGACCCCTGTATTGTGACCGGGCTGCATCACGACCTGCTCTTCCGGGTCTTGCGCCACGCTCCGGTTTATCACCTCTCTCTGATCGTTCGTCACGGGGTTTGTAATCGGGTTTCGAATCATCACGTTTTGATCGTTCGGGACGACCTTCGCGCTCTGGCCTGGACGCGTAACCGCCTCGTGAGTCATTTCGGTCTGCTCTGCCGGGACTTGTGGTTCTGTCGCCAGGCTTTTCATTGCGGTCTGAACGTTCCGGTCCTTTTGTATATCCTGACCGCGAATCGTCACGTTCGTCACGGTTTTTAAAGTCGCGTTTATCGGGTCGGGGAGCATCACTAGAGGATCCCGGGTAACCTGATTTAGAGCGTTGTGCAGGTTTGCGCTTATTAATTTCCTGGTCAGGAAAATAATCACCTTTTCGCTTGCGCAGAGGTGTTCCATCAGGCTTTACCCAACCACTTTTCTTCTTAGCATCACCTGATTTACTTCTCGGGCTGGTGCTCCTGCCCTTGCGTCCCCCTTTATCCTGTTCCCTTGCCATTGTATTGAATTTGAGGGTGCAAAGGTAAGTAAATAGCGGTTACTTATTTAAGAAACCGATGGGGTTCACAGTCACCGTACTAAAACTCCGGTTACAGATTCATAAAGGGATAAAAGGCATCCGGAGTATGTTCGATGGTCCAGGTATCTCCGTGAAAAATAACGACAATTAAATCATACCGGACTTCCCAAACAATATTTTTAATCTCTGTATACCTTCCTGCTGCATCGTAAAGCAACCTCAGTTTTTTATTGCTGATCAGGTCATCGGTATCAGTGTAATGTTCGAGTGCGCGGGTTTTTACTTCTGCAATCACCAATTGATTCGCGTGGAAAGCTACAATATCGAGTTCTGCTTTTTGCCATACCCAATTGCGGTCGAGGATGAGGTAGCCTGCTTTTCGTAAAAATTCAGTGGCGATCTCTTCGCCTTTTTCGCCGAGGTCATTGTGTTCTGCCATGATAAAAAGTATTGAAAAATATAAAAAAATAATTAAAAAAATTCAATGTTTATTCTTGTAATTCAGTTGTGTTTCGGTGGTTATTTTTTGCGTATAGGATTAAAGAACGATGGTTGTTTTTTCGGTGACTACGAGTTTGATTTTTCTTCCAAAAACGAGTGGATTATTTTCATCGAGATGACCGGCATTGAAACCAAAACAAACCGGGTAATCGTATTCTTTAACAGCTTCCAGAATAATTTCTTCTGCGGACTTCCCGAATGGAATGGTATTATCTTTCATATCATTCATTGCACCTACGATCAATCCTTTCAATGTTTTTAATTTTCCGGTTCTTTTGAGGTTCATCATCATGCGATCGATGTGGTAAAGATATTCATCGAGATCTTCAAGAAATAAAATTTTTCCTTTGGTATGCAAATCCGATTCCGTCCCCGCAAGGGCATACAGCAACGACAAATTCCCACCAACAAGTTCAGCATGCGCTTTACCGGGTCTGTTGAACAAATGGGCACTTAATTCGTACTGCACTGGCTGCCCCGATAGCAATTGCCTTATTTTGTCAAGAATTTTTTCCGGTGTTTTAGGAAAGTTAATTGCCATAGGTGCATGAAGCGTTTCAGTTTTGTGGTGGACATTGATATGGGAATGTAAAACTGTTACATCACTGAATCCGATCAGCCACTTAGGTGATTTTAAAAACCGCTGAAAATCGAGTTTGTCAATAATACGCACCATGCCATAACCGCCACGGGCAAATAAAATTGCCTTTACGGAAGCATCATCCAGCATCATTTGTAAATCGGCCCATCGCTGCTGATCGGTTCCGGCAAACTGGCGGTCTGTTTCAAATAAATACATGCCTTTTACTACTTCAAAACCCCAGGACTGGAGTTTGTCAATAGCGGGTTGCATTTCTTCAGGGCTGACTTTACGCGCAGAAGCTACCAGTGCAATTTTATCACCGGGTTGTAATGGAGCTGGAGTATACGTCATAGACTGAAGGCCTCTTCATGAATCGTGGCAGATCCAAAGGTAAAAATTTATCTTATATTCCTTTCGCAATCATAGTTATGTTAGTAGGCCTCAAGTGCAGTGCCGGTATTTTTTTATCTTTGCACCTCAATTTACAGGTTTTACCGTATTTTAATCCGTCACGGAATTCATTATGTCCAAACCCTTCCTGGTCACAGCCGCGCTTCCTTACGCCAATGGTCCTGTTCATATAGGCCACCTTGCGGGATGTTATATTCCCTCCGATGTGTTTGTCCGTTATCAGCGTTTGACAGGAGCGGATGTTAAATTTATATGCGGATCTGATGAGCATGGTGTGCCTATTACCCTAAAAGCAAAAGCGGAAGGAATTACCCCGCAACAGGTAGTGGATAAATATCATGCGATGATGAAAAAGTCGTTTGAGGAATTTGGAATTTCTTTCGACATATACTCACGCACTTCCAATAAAATTCATCATCAGACGGCTTCCGGTTTTTTTACGACATTGTATGAAAAAGGAGCTTTTACTGAGCAGGTAACCCTTCAGTATTATGATGAAGAAGCGGGACAATTCCTTGCCGACCGTTACATTGAAGGAACTTGTCCGAAATGTGGAAATGAAAAAGCTTATGGCGACCAGTGTGAAAATTGCGGAAGTTCATTAAGTCCATCTGAACTAATTAACCCGAAGTCGAAACTCAGTGGCAACGTTCCTGTGCTGAAAGAAACCAAACACTGGTTTTTACCTTTAAATGATTATGCTCCCTGGCTTCGTGAATGGATTCTTGAAGGACATAAAAACGATTGGAAACCGAATGTATATGGCCAGTGCAAATCGTGGCTGGATGCCGGTGACGGGTTGCAGCCTCGTGCTATGACGCGTGATCTCGACTGGGGAGTACCGGTGCCCATTGAAGGCGCAGCGGGAAAAGTTTTGTATGTGTGGTTTGATGCACCCATCGGTTATATTTCAGCAACACGTGAGTTGTTGCCCGATAATTGGGAGCATTACTGGAAAAACCCCGATGCCCGGCTGATTCATTTTATTGGAAAAGACAATATTGTTTTTCATTGCATAATTTTTCCTGCGATTTTAAAGGCGCATGGTGGGTTTGTGTTTCCTGAAAATGTTCCGGCCAACGAGTTTCTGAATCTGGAAGGTGATAAAATTTCTACTTCCCGAAACTGGGCTGTATGGCTGCATGAGTATTTAACTGATTTTCCCGGTAAGCAGGATGTTCTTCGTTACACACTCATCGCGACCGCCCCTGAAACAAAAGATAATGACTTTACCTGGAAAGATTTCCAGGCACGTAATAACAATGAACTGGTTGCCATATTGGGTAATTTCATCAACCGTACGATGGTGTTGACCGGTAATTATTTTGAAGGAAAGGTACCAACGGCCTCAGCATATACGCAAACTGATGAAGATTTGTTTGAATTTTTACGAACTTCCAAAAAACAAATCGGAGCAAGTCTTGAAAAGTTCCGCTTTCGCGAAGCGTTAGCTTTGCTGATGGATATTGCGCGGGCTGGAAATAAATACCTGGCCGATAACGAGCCGTGGAAATTGATAAAAACCGATACCGAAAGAACAGAAGTTGTGCTGCGGGTTGCATTGGAAGTTTCAGGCTGCTTATGTATTTTAATGGAACCATTTTTACCTCACACTGCAGAAAAGTTGCGTACCATGCTAAGCCTGGAGCGTAAAGACTGGAACAGCGACTTTTCCGGTAAACTATTTGATCCGGGTCATGTTCTGAATACCCCAAGCCTTTTGTTCGATAAAATAGAAGATGAGGCTATTGCCAGCCAGGTGTTAAAACTTGCAGTCACAAAATCTGCACAGGCAGCAGCAACGGTAAAGGAAACTGTTGTAAATACACCTTCAAAACCGGTCACTACATTCGATGACTTTGTGAAAATGGATTTGCGGATCGGTACCATCCTGGAAGCAGAAAGAGTACCCAAGACCGATAAATTACTAAAACTCCTTATCGATACCGGTGTTGATCGGAGAACGGTGGTTTCAGGTATTGCTGCCGACTTTAAACCGGAGGATATTATTGGGCAGCAGGTAACATTGCTTGCAAACCTGGAACCTCGCAAAATAAAAGGCATTGAGTCAAAAGGAATGATACTTATGACTGAAGATGCAAATGGCAAACTGGTATTCGTAAGTCCTGCAAGTCCAGTCGATAACGGTGGTACTGTCAGGTAGTTAAGCGAATTTCCCTGACCTGGTCAAGCTTATAAATCCTAACCTCTTTTTACCTAAATTTGCATCCTAATTTGAGTTTTTATTAGCTCTTATTTAACAAGTATCATTTCCTGGCCTCGTAGTTCAATGGATAGAATAGAAGTTTCCTAAACTTTTGATATGGGTTCGATTCCCGTCGAGGCTACACATACAGAGCGGGAAAGAGAATGAGAAAGAGTACGAATATTTTTACGTTCCCATTCTCATTTTCATTCTCATTCTGAATCAGGGCGGGATTTTTGTATTAAATCCATGCTTTTCAAAGTTGACCCGATCTGATTTGTTCGATTCCCGATAGGGCTACACATACAGAGCGGGAAAGAGAATGAGAAAGAGTGCGAATATTTTTACGTTCCCATTCTATACGTGATAACAGCGTAGAGCTGATGAGTCTGCCAATTATTATAATGGCTAAGGGGGAAATTAATGGATTGGTTGAAATAGCGATAGGAAGTAATCCTCAATTCAGGTAAATAATTTTGCGAACCGGAAGAGGCGGGTTTTTATTTGAGGATCACAATACTCAGATAACTGGATAAAGCGCGCTTAATGGCATCCAGCTCCATCCATTCCCGTTGCAGGTTGTCGGTATCAAGATTTAACGCAGCAGCTTCCTTAATAGCATCTGCTTTTTCTTTCATGAGCCTGGCAATGTGTTTTATTTTTATGGAGTACACAGCACTCATAACCGCATGTTTGAGTTTTTGGATTTCCTCTTTTACTGCAACTCCGCGTTCGCTCCACATCGCCAGCGGATACTTAACAGTGAGCATATCGGCAGCAATATTTCTGATCGCTGCTTGCTCATGGTTTATCAGGTTATGCGGATTATAAACTTCATTGCTATGGACCATATTTTCAAACTCACTGAAAATTTTTGCAAACACCGGGTTTTCAAATGTGATGTTATCCTGCGAAATTTCATGTACTATAAATGACTTCACCGATTCTGCTACGGTTCGGGTCTCCCTTTCATTAATTGCTTCTTCAAAAAATATATCCTGCTCGCCATAGGTTAATAAGAGCCTGATGATATCCGCTTCCTGGTATTCAGCAACATTAAAATACTCATTTATCTTTAATTGATTATCATTATATTGGTCTTCTATTAACTCAACATCATCTACTTCAGATGCCTTACGTTTGCTTAAGACATTTTTTGTAATTATTTTGTTTGATTCTGATATTAATAATTGTTCTTCAACACCTATTAATTCTGAACAAGATTTTTGATATTGTGATCTGCTAAGAGGATCAACAATTTTTGATATTGTAGTTACTACATCCCTAATTAATTCAGCTTTTTTTATAGGGTCATTCCCAACTAACTCAATTAACAATTTGGTTTTGAAATGGACGAAATCTTGAACTTGTTTTGCTATGAAAGCAGCCACTTCATAACTGTTATGCTTTCGCGAGAAGGTATCCGGATCTTCCCCGTCGGGAAACAGAACAACTCTCACATTCAAACCTTCTTCCAGAATCAGATCAATACCGCGAAGCGATGCCTTGATACCAGCCGGATCACCGTCATATAAAATGGTTATGTTTTTTGTATAACGCCCGATTAAACGTATCTGCTCAACCGTTAGTGAGGTTCCTGATGAGGCAACAACGTTTTCAATTCCCACCTGGTGCAAGGCGATCACATCGGTATATCCTTCCACCAAAAAACATTCATCCTTGGCAATAACAGACTTCTTCGCAAAGAAAATCCCGTAAAGGATATTACTCTTATGATAAATGTCCGATTCGGGCGAGTTCAGGTACTTTGGGCTCTTGGGATCGGTCTTTAAAATGCGGGCTCCGAATGCAATTACTTTACCGGTAATGTTATGTATGGGAAACATCACCCTTCCGCGAAAGCGATCAAAAGTTTTGTTTTCATTCACTATAGTCAACCCCGCTTTTTCAAGATTTTCAATCAGGAATCCCGCTTCCAGGGCAGCATCAGTTAACCCTCTCCAGTTGTCGGGTGAATACCCAAGCTGGAATTTTTCGATCATGCCCTCGGTGAATTCCCTTTCATGAAAATAAGATAAACCTATAGCGCGTCCTTCATCTGTTTCATGCAGCTGGCGGGAATAAAACTTCCTGGCAAATTCAGTAACCACCAGTAAACTTTCCCTCTGCAATTGTTCCAGGTCGTATCCCGGTTCTTTCTCATCTTCTTCAACAGCGATATTGTATTTACTTGCCAGGTAGCGAAGCGCTTCAGGATAACTGTACTGTTCGTGCTCCATAACAAAATTTACAGAGTTGCCACCTTTGCCGCATCCAAAACATTTATAAATACCCCTGGTGAGGGAAACGTTAAAAGAGGGCGTTTTTTCATTATGAAAAGGACAAAGGCCAATCAGGTTGGTTCCCCGCCGTTTTAACGAAACAAAATCACCCACCACCTCTTCAATGCGGGCAGTATCGATGATCACATCAATGGTTTCTTTTTTAATCACGGGGTGGAAATTGTAAAGGAGAACAAATTTATGAAAAGTTTGCGTATTGGCGTAAAGAGTGGGAAATGAGTCGATTGGAAATGCATTGCATGGTCAACTGGTTAATTTACAGCCAGCCGCCTGAAGCGGGTTTTTTTTGATTTCGGTGGGAGAGAACTGCTGATAAAAGCGGCCAGTTTATCGTAATAAATTTTGCTGTTTTCGGTACCGGTTCTTTGCTGATAGGATTTGGCATCAATATACAACCGCTTTTTATACCATGTTGAAGCATGATACACTTCGAGCGTTTCATCCATCACTTTTTTATGCATGAAATTAGCCGCTACCATCATTTGTGGGATGTTGATTTCTGTAATCATCTCTTTGTAATTATAATCCTTCACAAGGAGCCCTGTTTGATCTTCATAACTGCGTATCAAAGCCGGAAGAATGGGAATAATGTAGGTTCCCCATCGTTCGATAGCTTTATCCTTAAAATAATGCGAAAGACTGGAGGGCGGATTTTGGAGAATAACAACCTTCGCAATTGCAGTGTCGGACACCAATTTCATAGCTATGCCCGCACCTGTACCGGAACCCATGAGTGCCACATGCTGAATGAAAGGCATTTTTTGCAGATCGAGCAGGAGTTGTTTAACGTCGTTGGCAGACACATTGCCGGGATGATAAAAAATTCCCTCGCTATCGCCTTGCCCACGCATGTTGACCACGCACACATTGAATCCGCGATCGCAGAATTGTTTCATGGCAGGAATGTAATTTATTGCGCCCTCGTTAATATCGGGGATAATGAGCAGCAATGGGGCCTGCATTCGTAAAGTATCAATCGCCATCCAACCGCGAAGTTTTACGCTGTCGCTGAGTGTATAACTGATATTCATGTAATGAATGTTTAGTTGTTTTGGGGAATAAATAAAAATGCCCAGACTATCTTTGCCTTTTTCCCTCATTTGTTTTTCATGCAGTATTTGCTGCTGGCTGAGGTAAGCGGAATCAATACGTACCGGGTACAATAGTTCATTGAATGAAAGTACAGGCGTAATGATCACCATGGCAATAGTTGCCAGGAGTAATACAATAAATGATCTGAAAATGTTTTTAACCATTTGCCTGCATGGTTTTTATGGGAAATTAATTTTCCCTGGCAATAGTAAAATGCACGAGATCAACAAGTGATGATTTATACCTGTTGTCGTTATATTGCTCGAGTAATGCCAGTGCTTTATCACGGTAATCGCACATACGTTTTTTAGCATAATTGATACCGTCTTTTGAATTTACGAATTCAAGCACCTCTTTAACTTTTTTCATATCGGTGCTGTGATTTTTAATAATGTTGATGATGTGTCTTTTCTCTGAACCGGAAGCGCCTGAAAGAGCGTAAATGAGCGGAAGTGTCATTTTGCTTTCTTTGATGTCGATTCCTGAAGGCTTCCCTGTTTTATTGTTCAATTCATAATCAAACAAATCATCTTTAATCTGGAAGGCGACTCCGATGAGCTGCCCAAATTCACGCATGCGTGCAATTCCTGCAGAATCACTTCCGGCGGAAGCCGCACCTACCGAACAACACGAACCGATTAAAGTGGCTGTTTTCTGACGTATGATCTCATAATAAACAGTTTCATCTACATCTAGTTTACGCGCTTTTTCAATCTGCAATAATTCACCTTCGCTCATTTCGCGCACGGCTTCCGAAACAATTTCAAGCAGTGTGAAGTCCTTGTTGCCTACAGCCAGCAACAAACCTTTTGAAAGCAGGTAGTCACCAACGAGTACTGCAATTTTATTTTTCCACAAGGCGTTAACAGAAAAAAACCCCCTTCGTAAATTCGAGTCGTCCACAACATCATCATGAACAAGTGTAGCGGTGTGTAACAATTCAATCAATGAAGCGCCACGGTAGGTAGCATCATTAATTCCACCACAAACCCCGGCTGATAAAAAAACAAACATCGGCCTAAGCTGTTTTCCTTTCCGTTTAACAATGTAGTGCATTATTTTATCAAGAAGCGAAACATTGCTTCGCATCGATTCCCGGAATTTGATTTCAAACTCCTTCATCTCCACGGAAATCGGTTCCTTGATTTTATCTAAAGTGATGGTTTCCACAACGGGTGCAAAGGTACTTAAAAGGATGCCAATGGCAGCATGACTCACACTTTTAATATGAATGGTATTTTGTAATTTTATAGTATTATTACACACCGGTATGAATCAAAGCAATATTAACATTCATCTCATTTGTTTCCTTTTTGCAATCACACTTTTTTCCTGCAAAAAAGAGGATGATGGGGGTTCTCAGGGTAATCTTCCGTTTATCACATCTATGCAACCTGCTGCCGGTGTAAAAGGAACCATTGTGACACTTAAAGGGGCCAACTTCAGCAATGATATTTCACAAACCGGTGTTTATCTGAATGGTAAATATGCCGATGTGATAAGTGCATCCACGACTGAAATACTGTTCGAGGTTCCTGCCGGTGCAGGCTCAGGCGCGGTTTCGCTTATCGTGAAAGGTAACGGTATTACCGGACCACAGTTTGAATTTATTTATACGGTTATGGTGTTCGCTTTTTCAGGGTATTCGCTCATTCCGGGAAATGTTGATGGAAGTTCGTCGACAGCCCGATTTAATGCACCTGCCGGCATGGCCATTGATCAAAACAATAATTTGTATGTAGCTGATGAAATGAATCACACCATTCGAAAAATTACACCGGTAGGGAACGTGAGCACTTTTGCGGGAAATGGGATTGCTGGACACCAGGATGGGTCACCGAATGTTGCACGTTTTAATCAGCCCACCGATATTGCATTCGATGCCATTAACGGCTATTTTTATGTTTCAGATAAAGGAAATCATTGTATCAGGAAAATTAATCTCGCCGGAGATGTGTTTACAATAGCAGGAATTCCCGGTGTGCCGGGATATGTAGACGCTCCCGGGCAATCGGCCAGGTTTCAAAGTCCGGCTGGCGTTGCCGTTGAAGGCGAACTCGTATCTGTTTATATTACTGACCAGGGAAACCATTGCATCAGGAAACTGGATGATGTGGGGGTGGTAACAACGTTTGCCGGTTCAGCCGTTGCAGGGCAACAGGATGGAGTAGGAGGAGCCGCGAAATTTGTTACTCCCGCTGATATTACCTGGGATTCGACAGGATATTTATTTGTTACCGATGTAGCGAATCATAACATCCGGCGAATCACAAAAACATCCAGGCTGGTGACTACCGCAGCAGGATCCGGTGCAGATGGTTACCAGGATGGATCACCTTCACAGTCATTATTCAGTCAGCCCCGCGCAATTATCGCAGAAAATAATACTGTTATAATTTGTGATACCTATAACAATCGTATCCGCCAGTTAATTTACGGTTCTGGTGTCACTACCCTTTCGGGGGACGGAACCGCTGCTTATTCAGACGGTATCGGACTCCAGGCAAAATTCAATAAGCCCGGAGGTATCGTAAAAGATAAAAATGGAAATTATTTTATTACGGATACAGGGAATAATACGATACGGCGTATGACGGTTGATTAAAAAAAGTCATTGAAAAGGTCAGGGAAAGCTTTCTCTGAAGTGTCGTAGGGTTGCAATACTTTGCG
>JALYQW010000067.1 GCA_030855635.1 Bacteroidota bacterium
TCAGTTTATAATAATTCTCTATAGTGAGCCGGTATCTTTCAGCCTGACGGGCTTCGATACTTTGAGTGGCATAGGTATAAGAAGATCGTATTATATAATATAAGCACTCCTCTTTATATATAGAAGCCGGATAATCTTTAATCACGTTTTGAAATGCAACTACAGCTGCTTTATGATTTCCTGTTTTATAATAAAGTTTTGCATTTAGAAAATCTTTGGTTTCAAGTTTGAATCGCAATTCATCAATCAGTTCATTTGAGTTCTGAACTTTTTCACTTTTCGGATAGCGGTTAATAAAAAGCTGAAACTGACGGATGGCATCCTTTGTATTTTTTTGATCCAGAGAAACGGGTGGCGAATCGAGATAATAACAATATGCATTTTTAAAAAGTGCTTCTTCTGCGCGCGGTGAATTTGGAAATGTTTGATGAAAATTATAATAATGATATGCTGCAACGGTATATTCTCCGGTAGCGAAATAGGATTCACAATAATAGTAATAGGTATCTTCTGCCTTAACTGTTCCTCTGAAAACAGTGATTAATTCTTCAAAGAGTTGGAGCGCCTGGTAGTATCTTTCCTTTTCATAATACTGAACAGCGGCCAGATATTTAGCTTCCATGTCAGTACTCTTTTGAATTTTTGAAAATTTACTGCATGATGTTAGTGTAACTATTACGCTGCACATCATAATGAGGAGGAAATGTTTTTTATTATGCATGGTACAAAGATACAAAATAGAAATTTAATTAACATTTTTGTGCTTTCGCAGTCACGTCATTAACAAATAGTTGTTGAAAACATTATTATTGCATATGGTTTTAAAAGAAAAAATGTGCTGATCTTTCGGAATAATTTAACGGGGCAAAAAAAAATATCAAACCGTAAGTATGTCAGATTTGTTTGAAAAATTATTAAAGAACCGCGGACCTCTTGGAATGCATTCCAAGGAATCATATGGTTACTTTATGTTTCCAAAACTTGAAGGCCCTATTTCAAACAAAATGATTTTTCGGGGAAAAGAAAAACTCGTTTGGAGTTTGAATAATTACCTGGGCCTGGCCGATCATCCTGAAGTAAGAAGTGCTGATGCATCCTCTGCTGCTGAATATGGTTTTGCACTCCCAATGGGAGCCCGCATGATGTCAGGTAATTCAAATTATCACGAGCAACTGGAAAATGATCTTGCCGCTTTTGAACAAAAGCCTGCAGCATATCTTTTGAATTATGGTTACCAGGGAATGGTCAGCGCGATTGACTGTTTGGTCGACCGCCACGATGTAATAGTTTACGATTCCGAATCTCATGCCTGTATTATAGATGGCGTAAGATTGCACATGGGAAAACGTTTTGTTTATCCTCATAATGATATTGACAACCTCGAAAAACAACTTGGAAGAGCAACACGCATAGTTAACGAAACAGGTGGCGCTGTTCTGGTTATTACCGAAGGAGTTTTCGGGATGTCAGGTGATCAGGGTCGCTTAAAAGATATTGTTGCATTGAAAAGCAAGTTTAACTTCCGGCTTTTTGTCGACGATGCTCATGGTTTTGGAACTATGGGAAAAACCGGCGCAGGTACAGGAGAAGAACAAGGCGTTCAGGATGGCATCGATCTTTACTTCGGAACTTTTGCGAAATCAATGGCACTTATTGGAGGGTTTATCGCCAGCGAAGAACAAGTGGTAGATTATCTCCGTCACAACATGCGGTCCCAAATTTTTGCAAAGTCATTACCCATGCCACTGGTTCGAGGAGCACAAAAACGTCTTGAACTGTTAAAAAAACAACCTGAACTCAAAGATAATCTCTGGAAAATAGTAGATGCTTTGCAGTCGGGATTAAAAAAAGCAGGTTTCGATATCGGTAAAACCCAGTCACCGGTTACCCCGGTGTACTTAAACGGTACCATTCCTGAAGCTACCAATCTTATTATCGATTTAAGGGAAAATTATGATATTTTCTGTTCCATGGTGGTTTACCCCGTGGTGCCGAAAGGGATCATTATTCTGCGGTTGATTCCTACTGCCGTTCATACCCTGGAGGATGTTAGATACACTATCGAGTCATTCACAAAAATCCAGATTAACCTGCAGGCTGGAAAGTATAAAGCAGATAAAATAGTTCCCGTTTAAATCGAATATCAGAGGATGATCAGTTAAGGAATCGAAGCGAAACAATTGCACTTGATTAATAATTGTGAGTGGTGCATAATCATCGACAAAGAGTTCGTGAATGAGTTGAAGCCGAATTCATTGTAACCTTTAGAACGAAAACAAAGTAAAAAGTGCATTAACCAATTAATTAATTAATTTAAAACAAATCATGATGAAAAAAAAGTCAGTAAAGAAAACTGCTTCTAAAGCGAAGTCAGTTTCTGCAAAAAAAGCGGCTCCTAAAAAGAAGTCTGCTGCTAAGAAGAAGACTGCTTCTAAAAAGAAGTCAGCTGCTAAAAAGGCTGCTCCTAAGAAGAAGTCTGCTGCCAAGAAAAAGACTGCTAGAAAAGCGGCTCCTAAAAAGAAGTCTGCTGCTAAGAAGAAGTCTGCTTCTAAGAAGAAAACCGCTAAGAGAAAAGTCATGTCTGCTAAGAAAGCCGCTCCAAAGAAAAAAGCTGCTGCTAAGAGGAAGACTGCAAAGAAAAAAACTGCTACTAAGAAAAAAGCTGCTCCAAGGAAGAAAGCTGCAACCCGTAAGAAGGCTGCTACCAAGAAAAAAGCTGCTCCAAGGAAGAAAGCTGCTGCTAAGAAAAAAGCAACTAGAAAGAAGAAGTAATTCTTTGATATCTGAATTTCTGAAAGACCTGCCTTACCGGCGGGTCTTTCGTGTTTTAAGCGATCGGGCCATAACTGTAAAGCCCCTGAAAATTGCTAATAATAGCAACCGGTTTCGTATCTTCGGGGCAGCGGCCTGCTTTTGAAAAGGCCCTGTTTTATATGCAGTCAGCTTTATTTGCCACGCTAAAAAAGTACTGGGGTTATGATAAATTCCGGCCATTGCAGGAAGATATTATTCTTTCAGTAATGAATAAGAACGATACTCTGGCACTGCTTCCGACAGGTGGCGGAAAATCGATTTGTTTTCAAGTGCCTGCGATGATCCAGGACGGCGTTTGCATCGTGGTGTCACCCTTGATAGCCCTGATGAAAGATCAGGTCGAAAATCTCAGGAAAAAGGGCATCAAGGCCGTTGCTATTTATTCAGGAATGAGTTCCACCGAAGTGGATATTGCCCTGGATAATTGCATCTATGGTTCGGTGAAGTTTTTGTACCTGTCGCCCGAACGGTTATTGTCGGATCTGGTGCAGGAAAGAATTGCCAGAATGAAAATCTCCTTTTTCACAGTGGATGAAGCACATTGCATTTCGCAATGGGGATACGATTTTCGTCCCCCCTATCTCCGCATCGCAGAAATTCGGGAGTTGCATCCTGAGGTTCCCGTAATTGCACTCACTGCAACTGCAACACCCGAAGTGCGGATCGATATTATGAAACAATTGAAGTTCCGTAAAGAAACTCTTTTTCAGATGTCGTTTGAAAGATCAAACCTGTCGTACCTGGTGTATCATCTGGAAGACAAACACAGGAAGATGATCGATATTTTTTCGAAAGTGAAAGGCACCGGAATTGTGTATGTAAGAAACCGCAAACGTACCAGGGAATATGCGAAAATTTTACAGGCCGCAGGTATCAGCGCTGATTTTTATCATGCCGGACTTACTCCTCAATTAAGAGATCAGAAACAGGATGACTGGAAGAATAATGTGACGCGTGTTATGGTGTGCACCAACGCTTTTGGAATGGGCATCGACAAGCCCGATGTGAGGGCCGTAGTGCATATGGATCTGCCCGATAGTCTTGAGGCATATTACCAGGAAGCCGGAAGAGCGGGTCGTGATGAAAAGCCTGCCTATGCCATTGTGTTATTCCAGGATCATGATGTGGCTGACATCATCAAAAGACAGGAGACTTCCTTTCCTGGAATAAAAGAAATAAGAGCGGTTTACCAGGGACTGGCTAACTATTTACAGGTACCGGTTGATTCAGGAATGGGCGTGAGTTATGATTTCGATCTTACGCGTTTTATAGCCAATTATAATTTTAACCCGGTCATCGCACTGAGTTGTTTGAAACACCTGGAAGCAGAAGGATTGATAGCCGTGTCAGATGCCATCATACTTCCCTCACGAATTCATTTCCGGGTTAGTAACATCGATCTCTATAATTTCCAGGTGACCCACCCTAAACACGATGCACTGATTAAAATTATCCTGCGTTCATCAGAAGGTGTATTTGATGATTTTGCGAGAATCAATGAACCTGAACTGGCCAACCGGCTTAAAATTTCCTATGCTGATGTAATTACCATGCTGCAGTACTTGAAAAAATCCGATATTATTTATTACGAACCCAGAAAGGATGCTCCCCAACTGATGTTTACTATGCCACGTGAAGAGGCGCAGTATATCAGTTTTGATGAAAAAAAATATAAAGCCAGAAAGGCTCGCTATGTTGAAAAAACAGGGTCGGTGGTCAGTTATGTAACGTCTACACACCTGTGCAGAAGTATGGTATTGCTGAATTATTTTGGGGAAACTGTTAATGCCCGTTGCGGGGTGTGCGATTATTGCAGAAATTTAAACAAACTAGAGCTGAATGAAATTGAAATCGATAATTTCAGCAAGAAGATTTTTTCCCTGTTGGAAGGTTCCGCGCAAAGCGTCGATTTTTTAATCGAGAACAGTGGATTGCGTGATCGCGAAAAAGCTATTGAAGCATTGAGCTGGATGGTTGACCAGGAATTTCTTTTTTATAATGCCAATGGATTGCTGGAGCAAAGCAAAAAAAGCAGCAGCAAATGAAACTGGACCGGGCATTTTATTTAAACCCCGACGTAGTCAGTGTTGCAAGGGCACTTTTAGGGAAGGTTTTGTTTACACGAATCAACAACCAGGTAACAGCGGGAGTTATCACTGAAACAGAAGCATACAACGGAGTAACCGATAAAGCATCGCACGCTTATGGTGGGCGAAGAACCTCACGAACGGAAATAATGTTTCAACAAGGAGGAACTGCATATATTTATCTCTGTTATGGCATTCATTCATTGTTTAACGTGGTTACAAATGTTGAAGGAATTCCTCATGCTGTTTTGATCAGGGCTATTGTTCCATATAAAGGTGAAAAGCTCATGCAATTAAGACGATCTCTTACCCTGTCAGGCCGTTCATTATATAATGGTCCCGGCAAAGTCAGCAGTGCCCTGGGTATTCATTATTCACTTTCGGGCACCAGCCTGATGAGTTCTAAACTATGGATTGAAGACAAGGGAATTACCGTACCTGAAAATAATATCGAAATCACTCCTCGCATCGGTGTTGATTATGCCGGTTTGGATGCATTATTACCTTACCGGTTCAATGTGAGGGATACCGGTTTCATTGCACGGTAGCTTTAGTACATAACATCTTAACTGCCGGTTTTCATTTGCCCGTTATTTACGGAATCTTCCTATTTTTACCTCATGGAAATTTTCCACATTGGTTTTTTAAGCATACGGTTGCTGGATGTCATCGACATCATCCTGGTTGCTTTCCTGCTTTATAAGCTCTACGAACTGCTTAAAGGCGGAGTAGCTATGAATATTTTCATTGGTCTGGTATCAATTTACCTGCTCTGGTGGCTGTGTGTTAAAGTGCTTGAAATGCAACTGCTGGGCGCTTTGCTGGGTCAATTCATAGGTGTGGGTGTGATTGCACTGATCATAGTTTTTCAGCAGGAAGTCAGAAGGTTTTTAATTTTACTTGGGACCAATAGTTTTCTGGCAAAAAATAATTTTGCCAGGAACCTTTTCAACTGGAATTTTCAGTTTCAAAAGCCGACCTCTACTAATATTGCCCCTATTGTAAAAGCCTGTTCCAACATGGCAAAAAATAAAACAGGAGCTATCATTGTGATCTCAAGAAATACCGATCTTAAGTTTTATGCCACTACCGGTGATATTATGGATGCGGATGTTTCGAAACGTCTCATCGAAAGCATTTTTTTTAAGAATAGCCCAATGCATGATGGGGCAATTATTATCTCCAATAATAAAATCAAAGCAGCACGCTGTGTATTACCTGTTACCGAAAACAGTGACCTTCCTGCTCATTATGGAATGCGGCATCGTGCAGCACTGGGAATAACCGAACAAAGTGATGCCATTGCTATAATTGTTTCAGAAGAAACCGGAGCCATATCACTGGCTAAGGATGGTGAGCTAAAAGCCAATCTCGCACCTGAAGAACTCGATAAAATTCTTTCCAGGGAACTGTAATTATTTTTGAGGCCGTAGC